>JANNEL010000045.1:0-7013 GCA_031378595.1 Alphaproteobacteria bacterium | reverse complement strand
CCGACGTTCCTCAAGGGCTTCAGCGCATCCGTCGACTACTACGACATCACGGTCGACAGCATTATTGGCGTGATTCCGCAGCGCGTCATTCTGCAGATCTGTGCGGCAAACCCGTTGGACCCGGTTTGCACGGCCATCCATCGCGAACCGACAACGGGCGTCTTGTTCGGAAACTCTGGCTTCATCGCCAGCCCGACGCAGAACCTCGGCTCCGTGCAGACAAAAGGCTACGACCTTGCTGCCAACTATCGTTTTGACCTCGCCTCCGTAGATATGGACGGGTCGCTATCGTTCGCCTTCGAAGGTACCGTTATAGATAGCTTCGAAGTCGAGCCGTTGCCAGGCGGGGCAATTTACGACTGCGCTGGCCTCTTCGGAACGACTTGCGGAAACCCGACGCCCGAGTGGCGGCACAAGTTGCGCGTCACGTGGGGAACACCTTGGGACGTGGATCTCTCCGTGGCTTGGCGCCGGATCAGTGAAGTGTCCTTCGATGGAAACACGACCGATCCGTCTCTGACGAATGGGTTCTTCGATTTCCCGGATGCAGCCATCCCGGCCGAGAACTACATTGACGTCTCGTTCGACTGGACCGTGAGCGAGCACATCACTCTGCGCGGCGGCGTCAACAACGTCACCGACAACGATCCGTTCGTTCTCGACTCGAACGTCTTGGGCATTTCGAGCCCGCCGTTCGGTAACGCGAACACCTACCCGGTCGTGTACGACTCACTCGGCCGCGAAGTGTTTATCGGGTTGACGACGCGGTTCTAATATCGAGCCTCTGGTTTTGATTGCGGCGGCCCCGATTGGGGCCGCCGTTTTTCTGTGCTGCCTTCTCAGCCGCGCGCGGGTGCGTAGGGACCTAGGGCGTCGAACAACGGGCCCAGATGGCGCTCGTAGCTCTGCCAACGCTTCACCGCGCTTGCCGACAGTGGCCGTCGCACCTGATTGATACTCGCTGTCCGTACAGTTCGTTCATTCTCGTAAAACCGCAGGCACTGATCGTTCCAAGTGAGACCGCACGATTTCACGACACCCCGAATCTGAGCTTCAGGTTCGGCCAGAAGACGCTCGTGCTCGACATGGATGATGCGGCCCGGCAGCACCGCATTCCAGTGGGCCATCATTTCTCGATAGCGTACGTATTGTCTGCCGATTGCCGCGAGATCGTAACTTGCTTCATTTCGTTTGCCGAACAGCTGCCGAAATGACGACAGACACGTGTCCACTGGATCGCGCACCGTGTGGAGAACTACAGCATGCGGCATCGCCAAGTGGGCTATCCCAACGTTCACGTAGTTCCCCAGCATCTTGTCGATGGCGCGCCGCTTTCCGTCCCAACCGAGTTCGCGCAACGCCTCTAAGTAGTCCCTCCCAACGCGCCCAAAGAATGGCAATGGATCCTGGACAGCTTCTCGCTGCATCGCGGCTAGTCCCGCCCGAAATGTTCGGGAGAGCGCCGACGTTTCACCAAGGCCCTGCACGTCTGGATGGCTCGATAGGATCTGTTCCAAGAGCGTCGAACCCGAGCGCGGCATCCCGATAATAAAGATGGGGGCGCGGGTCTCGTGCCCGCCGCCCGAAAATTTCGCAAGGTAGGCCGCGGAAAACATCTGCTTTGTTTCGCGAACGAAATTGTCGTGCATTTGCTCCGCTTGTTCCACCGAGGTGAACACCGTTGCCCCTGCGGGATAGTTCGGCCGCACTTCGGCCACCGATGCGTAAATATTTGGATTCTCCCGTCTCAGGCGATTGCCCTCCGAAAACGTTTCGAACGCCTCGTCGAACAGGCGGCGACTCTCCATGACTGTCCCAAGCGCGAACAATGCGTGGATGCGGTCGCTTAGTGCGCCAGTGCTCGCGATGCGCCGAAGCGCATCGACTTCCTGGTCGGTCAGCGCTTTGGCATCGATACCGGCGAGCCCGAAGTATCCTGCGACCGTAGTTGGCCAACGCTCGACGATGGTTCGATACGCTGCTGCCGCATCTTCAATCTTGCCAGCGACTTGCAAGGCGTTGGCGAGCTTTGTCCACGCCTCCACCGAATCAGGGGACCGGGCAACGTCCTCCCGGTAAAGCAGCGTTGTGGCATTCACGTCACCGAGCTCTTCGAGGATATTGGCAAGCGCCGTCCGTATTTCGTGCGACTCCGGGCGTAGCGTAACGACCCTTTCCAACCGCGATCGGGCCGTCATGAGGCGCCCCTCGCGCAGGTCGAGCTCTGCGAGCAGAGCCTGAGGTCCACCCTCCTGCGGATGGTGAGCGACCAACGTTTCGTAGAGGTAGCGAGCGCGTTTGAAGTCACCGGCGAAATGTGCCGTTTTTGCCTCTTCGAATCGCGCGGAGAACGCTGCCGGGCCTAGCGGGGCGGTCATTGCAGTTGCATCATTCCGGTGCCGGTTTTTTGTATCGGTGGCATTCGCAAGCTATAACAGCCGCCAAGTCAATACACCCGTCAGGACAACCTCTTGGTTCACGCCGTCAAACGTAAGCTTACGACGATTTTCTGCGCCGATGTGGTGGGGTACAGCCGCCTCATGGGGGCGGATGAGCACGGCACGCTCAAGCGGCTGAAAGAGTGCCGCGAGCTGATCCAAGCCTTTATCGAGCGCCATCGCGGGCGGGTGGTCAGCTGGTCGGGCGATGCGGTGCTTGCCGACTTTTCCAGCGTGGTCGAATCCGTACAATGCGCGGTCGAGATTCAGCGCGAGCTGAAGGCACAGAACGACACCGTGCCTGAGCGCGAGCGGATGGACTTTCGCATCGGCATCAATCTCGGCGACGTGATGATCGACGATCACGATATTTTCGGCGAGGGTGTGAACATCGCGTCGCGGCTGCAGTCGCTTGCAACGCCCGGCGGGATTTTGATTTCGGGTTCCGTGCACGATCAGGTGAAGAACAAGCTGGCGCTCGGCTTCAATTTCATGGGCAATCAGCAGGTCAAGAATATCAGCGAGCAGGTGCCGGTGTTCGTCGTCGCGCACGACGTGTCGACGTCGCTGCCGATCGGGGCCGTTTCGATCGGCGGCGCACCGGTCGCAGTGATGGCGCCGGCACTGATGCCGTTGCGCATTGTTGCGGGCGTGATCGACGGTTTGGTCGCGAGCGTTCTGGCATTCGCGCTGGCTGCCCTGCTTCAGGGCGCGATAGGCCCTGTGTTCACGCTCGACGCGCCGTTCACTTGGATCGCCAACGAGCGCACGCTGTCCAGCGATTTGCCGTCGCTCGAGATCGCAGACGGGGGCGAGAGCTCGCGCACGACGGTACGCTCAACCGTCGAGCGGAACTATATCGGGTATGTTCAGCAGACCTATCGGCGCACCGCAACCGAGATCAAGAAGGGCAGCTCTACTGAAGTGCAGATTCGCGAGGCCCTGCTTGACGGCAGCCGTGGGCGGGAGATTTCGCGGCCGTCGGCATGGATGGTCGCGGTCGTGCTCTATTTCGTCGTGCTTGTGTTGAGCGAAGGCTTGCTGCTGCGTGGTGCGTCGCCCGGCAAGTTGCTGATGGGGCTGCGTGTATCGACGCTCAAGGGCGGCAAACCCGGTCTCTTCCAAGCCGGCGTGCGGAACTTGAGCAAAGTCGTGTCGATCGCGCCGGCACTCTTGGGCATCGTCATGGCGCTCTTTTCGAAGAAGCGGCAGATGCTGCACGACGTGCTCACCGGCTGCTACGTGCACGACGCCAAGTGAGCGCGCAGGCGATCGCACAGGCGGTGCAGTTGCTCCAAGGCGGCGCCTTCGAGCAGGCGCATGGCATCTTGAGCAGCGTCGTTGCGCGCGAGCCAAACAACGCCGACGCACTCAATCTTCTCGGCATCGCGCTCGCGCAGGCGCAGAATTTTCCGGCAGCCGTCGAGGTGATGCAGCGTGCGGTCGCAGTGGCGCCGCAGCACGCCGGCGCGCATTTGAATTATGGGGGCGTGTTAAAGCGGCTTGGCCGGCTCAGCGAAGCGGCTGCATGTTTCGAACGTGCTGTGGCGCTTCGTCCGGACGCCCCCATACCGGCACTGCGCCAGCTGGGGTCGGTACTGATCGATCTGCAGCGCGGCGAGGAAGCGGTCGCGTGTTATTCGCGCATTCTGGAGCTCGCGCCACAGGATCCTGTCGCGTTAAACGACCGGGGCCTCGCGCAACTCGATCTTGCACGCGGCGCGGAAGCCCTTGCCGACTTCGATGCCGCGTTGAAGGTCAATCCGCGGTTCGCGGCGGCGCTTGGCAACAAAGGCCTCGCGCTTATGAAGCTTGGGCGCATGGATGAGGCGCTTGCCGCTTGCGACGCGGCGCTTGCGATGGAACCGCAGAACCCGGGGCTGCATCGGACGAAGGGACATGTGCTGCTGTCGGCAGAGCGTCCTGCCGACACGGTCGCTGCAATCGATCGTGCGCTTGCGCTTGGCTTGCAGGACGCAACAACCTGGACGCTGCGCGGCGAGGCGTTGAAGCGGGCTGGGAAGGGCATGAACGCGCTCGCCAATTTCTATCAGGCGCTGCAAGCCGACCCGCAGCATTGGGACGCGCTGATTGCGGCAGGCATGGTGTGCTTGGAGAGCGATAAGTTCGCCGAGGCCGCCGACGCGTTCACACGGGCGGCGCACGTTCGGCCGACCGATGCGATTGCCTATTACGGGCGGGCGCGAGCAGCGCGCGGCCTCGCCAATTTGCCGGCGGCGCTTTACGACGCCGACCGCGCCTTGGAGCTTTCACCGGACGACGCCGATATTATCGCGCTGCGCATGCAAGTGATGCGCGAGATGGGTCGGCGCGCGGACGCGCTTGCCGATTGCGAGCGGGCGCTGGCGCTCAAGCCCGAGAGTTCGCTCTTGCATGCGAACAAAGGTGTGCTGCTTGAGGAGTTGTTCCGGCCGGAGGAAGCGCTCGCCTGTTACGAGCGTGCGTTCGAGCTCGATTCGCGCAACTGGATCGCGTTGCAGAATTTGGGCGGGGCGCTGGTGCAACTCGGCCGTGGGCCAGAGGCGTTGGCCGCTTGCGAGGCGAAGCTTGCGCTAGCGCCGCGCAACCACGAGCTTCTGATCGTGAAGGGGATGATCCTGCTTGTGCTGGGCCGGCTCGACGAATCGCTCGCGGCCCTGGACCGTGCGATCGAGGAGCAACCGGACGACAGTTGCGGTCACTTCTATCGGGCGCTTGCGTTGCTGACTCAGGGCAAGCTCGCCGAAGGGTTCGCGGAATACGAATGGCGCCGGCGCGGGCCGGCGCCGATGCTGAAGCTGATGAAGTTCGACTTGCCCGAGCCGCTCAGCACCGACGACCTTATCGGCAAGCGGCTCACGCTCTATCGCGAGCAAGGGCTTGGCGACATGATCCAATACGCGCGGTTCGCGCGCGAGTTCGCCGATCGCGGCGCGAAGGTGACGCTGCTCACCTACCCTACCCTCGCCCGGCTGCTGCCGAGCCTTGGGCCGGATATCGACATCGTGGCGGACGACCTTTTGCCGCAAGCCGATTTTGCCTATCCGCTGATGTCGGCGCCGCATCTGCTGCAGACGACGGTGGGGACGATCCCGGCGAAGGTGCCGTACCTGGCCGCGCCTGCGGAGCTAACCGCGGTGTGGCGTGCGCGGTTGGGGTCGAAGACGGCGCTGCGGGTTGGCCTCACGTGGTCGGGTAGTCAAAGCCATGTCAGCGACTGGGCGCGATCCATTCCATTCGAGGCGCTGACGGCGGTGCTTGGTGTTGCGGGTGTTGCCTACATCTCGGTGCAGAAGGACGTGCGGCCTGCGGACGACGCGGCGCTCGCCTCGAGCGGCGTCGTCAACTATCGCGCGGACCTAACCGATTTGGCGGAGACGGCGGCGCTGATCGCCGAGCTCGATCTCGTCATCACGGTCGATACGGCGGTGGCGCACTTGGCCGGTGCTTTGGGCAAGCCGGTGTGGATTCTCTTGGCAACGCGGGTCGACTGGCGTTGGATGGCGGAGGGCTCCGCAAGCCCGTGGTATCCGACGGCAAAGTTGTTCCGCCAAAAGTCACCGGGCGCATGGGCGCCTGTGCTTGCGGACGTTCGGACCGCTTTAGAGGCGCTGGCGTCAGGCCAATAGTTTCGCGATGTCCGCGCGCATCGCATCGGTGTTCGCGCGAACTTTCGCTTTGTAGGCTGCGACCGCGTCGCGATCGACCTTCCAGAACATGTTTTCCGGATAGGTGTGGCCGAAGATGTCGACAAGCATCGAGCGGAACTTGCCGGAAACCGTCTTGCCGTCCATCTCGCGTTGTTCGATGTAGGCCACTTGCTCGGCCGCCGTCAGTGCGCAGAGCAGCGGATGCAGGCGTTCGGAGAATGTGCGTTTGTAGCGCTGGATATGTTGGATCGTGCGGTCGATCGGCAGCTCGTTCAGCACTTGCGGGCCGATGCGCAGCGGTTGATCCATGGTGGGCACGCTGAGCGGGAAGGCGTTGATCAGCCAGTCGCCTAGGTGCGAAACGTTCGTGCGGTCGCGGCCATAGAGCAGCACGTCCTCTTCGTAACGTGCATACCAATGCGTGAGGCGGGCGATCAACTCGGCGAGTTTGTCTGCGGGCAGTTGCGCGCGGTATTGCGTGCCGAAGATACCGATGCTGGCCTTCGCGTTCTGGGTCGCGGCGAGCAACCGGTCGTCGTTGAGGTCGACGAACAGGCTGTTGCCGATGCCGTTGACGAGGAGGTCGACGTCTGGCACAGGCGTGAACGGACGGAGCGTTCCCCAGGTGACTTCCGCATGAGCGGGAAGCACGTCATTGAGCAGGTGGGAGCCCAACCGGTCGCCGAAATTGCCGACGTTGTTGTACGAGATCACATGCACGCGCTTGCGCGCGGCGATTGCCGCCGGCGCCTGACAGTCGAAGCGGATGATGTATTGCAGCGGGTCGATCTGGCGGGTGAGCGTGGCTTGATAGCCTTGCGCGCGCGCAATCTCGATGAACTGCGCCAGCGTGAAGTCGTTGACCCAACCCAGCGTCCGGCGGCGTTCGACGTCGGGCGTCAGCGCGGCGTCGCAATAGCTGCAA
>JANNEL010000031.1:0-2103 GCA_031378595.1 Alphaproteobacteria bacterium | reverse complement strand
GAGAACGAAGGGTCGGGCGGTGGACCGGGACGGTACGGCGGCATCGTCACTTCTTCGAGTGCGCGCAGTTTAACGAGGCCGTTGACGACCGCGGCGGTGACGCCGGCGGCTTCTGCCAATTCGGAGAGGCGGCGTGCGAGGCCGTCGCTTGCCACCTCCAGTACGCGGGCGCGGGCGTCAGTTAGTTTCTCAGGACGGGTTGCGCCGATGCGGATCGCCTTGCGCTCGCGCTCTGGTTCGAGCGCGTCGGGCGCGCGGAGGAACAAGCTCACGACGTCACCCAACGGGGCGACGACGTAATTCGCGATCCAGGCCGCGAACTGCAGCAGTTCTTCTTTAAGCGGCGGCACGTCGAAGCGGCGGGTGATTTCTTTGAGCCGCGCGCGATCGAAGCCGCCCTCGCCTTTTCCCCATACGATACCAAGCGTCGCGTCGCCGCCGCGGCCGAGCGGCACTTCCACAATATCGCCGCGCGCGAGCGCCAAGCCTTCGGGCACGCGGTAGTCGAGCGCGCCTTTCAGCGGCCGCGGAACCACGACGCCGACAACGTCGCCTTCCACAGGCTTTGCGGCAATTTCTGCTTCGGCTTCAAGCGCCATGCGGTATGGTCCGCCCGATTGCGATCAGAAGGTCAAGGTGCCAATGAAATTCTTCCTCGATTCGGCGGATGTCGGCGAGATCAAAACCTGGGCGGCGACAGGGCTTGTGGACGGCGTCACGACGAATCCGTCGCTGATTGCGAAATCGGGGCGGAATTTCGTCGATGCGATTCGCGAGATTTGCGACTTGGTCGAGGGGCCGGTTAGCGCGGAAGTGACCGCGACGGACGTCGAAGGGATGCTGGCCGAGGGCCGCGCGCTTGCGAAGATTGCCCCGAACATCGCGGTGAAGGTGCCGCTGACGTGGGCAGGCTTACGCGCGTGCCGGACGCTCAGCGAGGAGGACACGATGGTGAACGTGACGTTGTGCTTCTCCGCGAACCAAGCGTTGCTGGCCGCGAAGGC
This sequence comes from Alphaproteobacteria bacterium, assembly GCA_031378595.1. Classification (GTDB taxonomy): domain Bacteria; phylum Pseudomonadota; class Alphaproteobacteria; order Micropepsales; family Micropepsaceae; genus SZUA-430. The sequence goes on along the minus strand of JANNEL010000031.1, from coordinate 1,099 downwards.
TGGGGCGACATTCATCTCGCCGTTTATCGGGCGGCTCGACGATGTGGGCGAGGACGGAATGGCGCTCATCCGCGACATCCGGATGATCTACGACAATTACATCGGGCTTGAGACGGAGATTTTGGCTGCGTCCGTGCGTCATCCGATGCATGTGACGGAAGCGGCGAAGGCGGGCGCGGATGTGGTGACGCTGCCGCCATCCGTGTTTAAGCAGTTGATCGAGCATCCGCTGACCGACAAAGGCCTCGCCGCGTTCTTGGCCGATTGGGCGAAGACCGGGCAGACCGTTCCGCGGAAGTAGGAAGAATCTCACGCGAAGCCGCGAAGACGCGAAAAGTAAGAAATTTGAAACGCCAAGAGCGCCAAGCTGCTCTTGGCATGTTGGCGCCGTTGGTTCGGCGCGAAGCGCCAATTGTTGCGCGCTGCGCGCGCGGGGCGCCTTTTCATAGGGCAGAGCAGCTTGGCGTTCTTGGCGTTTCACTCTCCTTTTCGCGGCCTTCGCGGCGTTGCGTGAGTCATCTTCATGAACGGCGCGGGTGCGTTTCAGAATTGGCGCGAGCAGATGATGCATGTGCGCCGGCTGTCGCCGAAGACGGTCGAGGCGTACACGCATGACGTCGGTGGGTTCTTGGGCTTCCTTGGCGCTCATCGCGGGGAGACAGTCGACCTTGCCGCGCTGAAGGATGTTTCGGCGGCCGATGTGCGCGGGTGGCTCGCGACGCGGCGCGCAGATGGACTTGGCCCGCGCGGCGTGGCGCGTGCTGTGTCGGCGCTCCGAACGTTCTTCATGTTTTTGCAGAAGCAGGGTTTGGCGGAGAACATCGCGGTGCGCCGCGTGCGGCCGCCGAAGTTGCCGATGTCGGTGCCGAAGCCGGTGTCGATCGACGGCGCGCAGATGCTGCTCGACGAGGCGGAGATCTTGGGCAACGAGCCTTGGATCGCGGCGCGCAATGTTGCCGTGCTGACGCTGCTCTATGGCGCGGGGTTGCGTATTTCGGAGGCGCTGGGGTTGAACCGTTCGGCGCTGCCATTGCCGGACGCGATGATCATCACGGGCAAGGGCAACAAGCAGCGCGTCGTGCCGGTGTTGCCGGAGGCG
>JANNEL010000714.1:0-2246 GCA_031378595.1 Alphaproteobacteria bacterium | reverse complement strand
GACCGCAGCGATCGTTTTGATCCACGCGCTGATAGTGAACCCATATGTCTGGGCTCTACTGCGCGCAGGCATCGGCTTTTGCGCCGCCGGCATGTTTGTGATCCTGGAAGGATGGCTCAACCAGCAAGCACGCAACGAAATCCGCGGCCGTGTATTCACGACTTACGCAGCGCTCAACAACCTCGCGCTGCTGGGCGGCCAGTATCTGTTCACGCTCGGCAATCCGGGCTCCTACGAATTGTTTTCGATCTGCGCGATCCTGACAATGCTGTGCCTCGTCCCCGTCGGTGTCACGCGCCAGCCCGAACCGCAAAGCCATAGCCGCGCAAGACTTCGTCCCGGTCGTCTCTACCGGCTCTCGCCGGTGGGTGCCGTCGGCGCTGTCGCGGTGGGCCTCGCCAGCGGGGCGTTCTGGATTTTGGCGCCGGTGTATGCCGACTCGCGTGGCATGCACGGTCACAACCTCGCGCTCTTCATGTCGGTCGTGATCCTCGGCGGCGCGCTCGCGCAATTTCCGTTGGGCCGCCTCTCGGATTTCACCGACCGCAGGCTGATTATCGGTATCGCCGCCGCGTTCGCCGCGTTCGCAGGGCTGATGCTCGCGAACCCTGCGCCGTTCGGTATTGATGCCGCAACGTGGCTGCTCGCGGGTGGCTTTCTCTATGGCGCGACGGCGTTCCCGATCGGATCGCTGACCAATGCGCATCTGAACGATCACGCCGATAAGGGCGAAATGACTGAGGTCGCGAACTCGAACCTCTTCCTCTACGGCGTCGCTGCCGCCATGGGACCGCTATTTGCGGCCGTTGTGGTCAACGCGTGGGGATTGAGTGCGATCTTTTTCTATACGGCCACGATCCACACGGCGTTCATGGCGCTCGTATTGATCCGGGTGTTCTTGAGGGCTCCCGTCGCCCGCGAGAAGCGGCCAAGCTTCGAGCCCGCAGCCGTCCAACCGGCCGCGCCGGTCCGCCTGCAGGGCGAACCGGTGGCCGGAAAGTAGTCGTTACGGCTTTTCGCGCGTCCGCTGGAAAGAGGCAAACACCGACGCCGGATCGTATTTCAGCTGCGGCGCTTCTTCCTCGGCGGGGGCCTCGGCCTCGACCGCATCGCTCGCGGGCTTCAGCGTTGCGCCCTTCGCTTCCGGCGGTGCGTTCCGGGCCTTGCGCGCGGAGGCCTTCTCGACCGCAAGGTCGAGCTCGAGCTGCGAACAGAGGCTCAGCGTGACCGGATCGACCGGTTTGATGTTCTGCATGTTCCAGTGTTCGCGGTTGCGGATCAGCTGGATCGTCGACTTCGTCGTACCGAGCAGCTTGCCGATCTCGGCGTCCGTCACTTCGGGATGGTTGCGCACCAGCCAAAGGATCGCATCGGGCTTGTCCTGCCGGCGCGACACCGGCGTATAGCGCGGGCGTCCCTTTTGCTTCGCGCTCGGCATTTCGAACGCCGACTTCGTCATCACCAGCCGCTTGCGCGGATCCTTCTCTGCCGCCGCGATCTCTTCGCGCGTCAACTGCCCCATCATCACGGGGTCCAGCGGCACGATCTTTTCCGGATGCATGTCGTCGGCCATCGCTTTGATCTCCAGCGCATGCAGCGCACAGAACTCACCGATCTGGTCGAACGTCAGCGTCGTCTGATTCAAGAGCCACATGGCCGTCGCCTTGGGCATCAATGGCTTTGTCATTGGGTAAAACCTCTCTCAAGGGCGCCAGCGGGTTCGAGCCGCCAGGCCGGAAATTCACCTCAGAATGAAGGGAGTTTCAGGCGCCTATATAGTCGTTCACGGCGGCCGAGGGAAGCCGAATCCGACCGCGGAATTGTGCGCTAAACTGTCTGTTGAGGATAGGCCATGGCATACGCAATCAAAGTCGAGGTTCAAGACCCGCGTGCGAAGGCATTCGCGTTCACAGCGCAGAAGACAATGTACTGCGGGAAGCTGATCGCCACGGGCGACACGATCTTCATCTTCGCCAGCGAGAACGAGGGCGGGCAGGGGCTAATCGCGCGCGGCATCGTCACGTCGGCTGAAGCGGTCGCAAGGAAGCGCGGCATCGCCCGCCAAACCCCGCGCGTCAGCATCACCGTCAAACGCACAGCGCTCGCCAAACGCCCGCTCGGCCGCGCACAACTCAAACCGTTCGCAGCCTGGAGCGATGGCAAACCCGAAACCGAATTGAATTTCAAATTCTACCGCCAAGCCACGAACAAAATCGTCGGGCTGTCGGATGAAGCGGCGTCGTTCC
>JANNEL010000696.1:0-1868 GCA_031378595.1 Alphaproteobacteria bacterium | reverse complement strand
GCCGGGCACAAGCCGAGCCTTGGGGTGGTCGACGGCGGGGGTATACGCCCGCCGCACGCGAAGGCCGTGGGCTCTGGCTCCAAGCGGATCATCGAGGTTCCGATTATGGGGCGGATCGCCGCCGGTACCCCAATAGAGGCGCTGCAGAATGCGACGGACAATGTTGTGGTAGCTGAGGCGATGTTGGGATCGGGCGAGCATTTTGCGCTGGAAGTCACCGGCGACTCGATGATCAATGCCGGCATCCTGAACGGCGATACCGTGCTGATCCATCGAACGGACGATGCGCAGTCTGGCGATATCGTCGTGGCGCTGGTGGATGCCAGCGAGGCGACGTTGAAGCGGCTGCGCAAGCGCGGTTCGCAGATCGCGCTTGAAGCTGCCAACCCGGCTTACGAGACGCGCATCTTTGGGCCCGACCGGGTCAAGGTGCAGGGCCGGTTGGTCGGGCTCGTCCGGCGTTACTAGTTTTTTCTTCGCGGGCTCCAAGGTCTGTCGCCGCGTTCGCGTGCGACAGACGTCCATTCCACATTGCTGCTGGTCACCTGTGCAGCGATCGCGCCTTCGGTCTGCAATAGCCGACGCGTCACGGTGAGCTTTACCGCTTCACATGGCGGCTGCCAGCCTCGCGTCAGGTCAACGACAATGGTGGCCGTCGAACAATCATCGAGCAGCGCTTCACGACTCCACGCGACCGCGACAGTGCGCCCCTTCTGGCCAAGAATTTGCGCGACGCAGCCAGCGGAATCGCATTTGAACCCGAGTGGGTCGTCCGGCTCGAGATCGGCGATCTCTCGCGCGTCGCCATCGCGGCGCAACCAGATTTCCGCGTCGAACCGGCCGCGGCGCGACGACATCAGATGAAGGCGCCCATCGGCGCCTCGAACGCCTACATTGTCGCCGTCCGAGGCAATGATGACATCTGGTTCTGTGTTCCAAAACGCCAGGGCGAGGCCCGCTACGATCGCGGAGGCACCGAGCCACCGCCAGGATGCTTGCCAAATCGCGATCCAAAGCCCGCCGATGACAATGAGCGTGAGACTCTCCACGGGCCATGCGCCGACGGCCTGCGTTGCACCTGGCCAAGACGCGACCCAGTGCGCCACGGTCAGCATTGCGTCGATCCCCTCCCCCATGACCGCCAAGGGCACCGCTTCCAAGCCAAACGGCATCAAGAGAAGCGCCAGCACGCCCGCAGGCATGATGATGAAACTCACGATCGGCATCACGATTACGTTCGCCGCGACGCCGTAGTCGGCGAAACGGTTGAAGTGATAGGCGGCGAATGGTGCGGTCGCTAAGCCCGCGACTATGCTTGTTGCGGCCGCCGTCGCAATCATACCGGCGGCCCGGCGAAGCGCTCCCGGCGGTTCGGCGTCCGGTATGCGGCGCGCGGTCCACCACTCGAAGGCGGCAATTAATGCTACGACGGCGGCGAACGACATCTGGAAGCTCGGGTCCATCCACGCTTCGGGCGTGAAGAACAGAACGGCAGCCGCGGCGATGGCGACCGTGCGCATGCTGAGGGCTGTCCGATCGAACACGATGGCGATAAGCGCAACTGCAATCATCACGAAGGATCGCTGCGTCGGCACGGAGGCGCCGCTGAGCAGAAGATAGGCGGCAGAAGCCACCAGAGCTGCCGCCGCGGCCCACTTTTTTACCGGATAGTTTAGGGCGACCCTCGGTAGCAGTGCGAAGGCCAATCGGAGCGTCGCAAAGAAGCCGAACCCGGCGAGTGCCATGTGCAAGCCGGAGATCGACAGCAGATGCGCGAGACTGGAATCGCGCATCGCCTGGTTATCTTCGTCCGAAATGAGGCCCCGTTCGCCGGTCAAGAAGGCGGCGGCGATCGGTCCGGCGCGCGG
>JANNEL010000651.1:0-10245 GCA_031378595.1 Alphaproteobacteria bacterium | reverse complement strand
ACAGCTCCATCGGGCACCGCACGCCCGGCGGCACATAGACGAACGACCCGTCGCTAAACACGGCCGAGTTCAACGTCGCAAAGAAATTGTCCGTCACCGGCACGACCGTGCCCAAATACTTCCGCACGAGCTCCGGATGCGTCTGCAACGCCTCCGACATCGGACAAAAGATAACGCCGGCTTCCTTGAGCTTGCCCTTGAACGTCGTCGCGACCGAAACGCTATCGAACACAGCGTCGACGGCAACACCCGCGAGCATCTTCTGCTCGGTCAACGGAATGCCCAGCTTCTTGTAAGTCTCAAGCAGCTTCGGATCGACCTCGTCCAAACTCTCAAGCTTCGGTTTCGACTTCGGCGCCGAATAGTAATAAGCGTCTTGGTAGTCGATCGGCGGGTAGCTGACCTTCGCCCAACGTGGCTCCTTCATGCCCTGCCAGCGTTCGAACGCGGCCAGACGCCACTCAAGCATCCAATCGGGCTCATTCTTCTTCGCCGAGATGAAGCGAACGGTATCCGCGCTCAACCCCTTCGGAGCCTTGTCGCTCTCGATGTCGGTAACGAAGCCGTATTTGTAGCGATCGCCGGCGCGGGCGGTGACGGCATCTATGGTTGCTTGTTCGGCCATCAATCCCTCATGCCGCCGCGCGCGCTTCCGCGCGTTTGACGATCTTGATCCAAGCTTCCGCAAAAGCCGCCAGATCCTGCTCGCTCGTACTCCAACCAAAGCTGACGCGGATCGCGCAGGACGCCAGACGCGGCTCCACACCCATCGCCGCCAGCACATGGCTCTGCGTCACCTTGCCGGAAGAGCATGCAGCGCCAGCACTCACCGAAATCCCATCGAGATCGAGCGCGATCACCATGTTCTCGGCAGGCACCGCAGGCGCCGCAATACAAACCGTGTTCGCCAGCCGCTCCGCGTCGGCACCAAACACGACCGCCTCCGGAACCACAGCCTGGAGCTTGCGCTCCAAGCTCGCGCGCCATCCAGCATTCAGCGGCACGCGTTGTGCGGCCTCGATTGCAGCGCCAAAGCCCGCGATCGCAGCAACATTCTCCGTCCCCGCTCGCCGGCCGAATTCCTGCCCGCCACCGCGTATCTGCGGTGAAAGCGGCGCGCGCTGACGAACCACAAGCGCACCAACGCCCTGCGGCCCGCCGAACTTGTGCGCGTTGAACGACAGATAGTCGACGCCAAGCACACTCACGCTCACCGCCACCTTGCCAACGGATTGCACAGCGTCGCAATGCATCAACGCGCCGCCAGCGTGCGCAAGTTTCGCAACTTCCGCCACCGGCTGAACCACACCCGTCTCATTGTTCGCAGCCATCAGCGAAACCAACGCCCGGCCTTTGCCTTCACGCAGCATGCGGCCAAGTTCGTTCATGTCGACAACACCGGCATGCGCGACGGGACACACGAGCACGCGCAATCCGGGCACCGTCTCTTCGCAAAAGTCAGCCGTCGCACGAACCGAGTCGTGCTCGACAGCCGAAATGATCAATCGCGTGAAGCGTTCGCCGGCAGCAGCCGCGCCTTGGATCGCACCACGCAGCGCGAGCGCGTTGGACTCCGACCCGCCACTAGTGAAGACAACGTCGTCCGCAGCGGCTCCAATCGCGCGCGCGACCTGGCCTCGCGCCGCCTCTATCGTCGCACGCGCACGCCGACCGTCGGCATGCACCGACAACGCATTGCCGGACGCATCCAGCGCCGCAATCATCGCAGCCCGTGCCTCCGGTCGAAGCGGCGACGTCGCGTTGTGGTCGAGGTAGACACGCATGGTCACGCCGCCACGTGTTCCTTCGCCGGTTCCGCGCGCTCGACCTTGCGGCTCATACCCAGCACCCGCTTGTTGACGACGTCGGCGAGTGTGACGGCATTCAGGAAAATGTGAATCTGCCGCCCCAACTCTTCCCACAGATCGTGGGTGATGCAGCGGCCTTGCTGGCCCGTGCAGCCGCGCGGCGATCCAATCTCGCAACGCGTCGCTTTGATGGGCTCGTCCACCGCCAGCATGATGTCGGCGATGCGTGTCTCTTCGGGCGACCGCGCCAGGCGGTAGCCGCCACCGGGACCGCGCGCACTGACGACAAGGCCGCCGCGTCGTAGCCGTGCGAACAACTGCTCGAGATAGGAGAGCGAAATCTCCTGCCTTTGCGCGATCTCATTCAGCGCCACCGGCTTGCCGTTCGCCTGCCGCGCCAGATCGACCATTGCCATGACCGCATAACGGCCCTTGGTGCTCAGATTCATGGGGCCAAACTCCTCTTCATCCGGATCGGGCGGCGGCGATCTTGGCCATGCGGGATTTTCTTGCTTTTCCGCCCACCACCCATGTTAGAAAGCGCGCCCAATCGCTTTCTGCTGCGCGATATAGATTTCCCGAGTGCTGTGGTCAAGTATTAGCCGGAACCCAATTCGATCCGCCTGCTAATACGTTGATCCGACATACGTTCCGAGCGGAAAGTCCAACAATACATCCTGATCCTGTGAATCAGGAAATGAGTGCCGAGCGAGGTTAAGCCCGAATGCCTGACGTGATTTTTACCGGACCTTCCGGGCGCCTTGAGGGCAAGTATCAGCACCAAAAGCACAAGGCGGCGCCGATCGCGCTGATCTTGCACCCACATCCGCAGCACGGTGGCACGATGAACAATCGCGTCTCCTACGAGATGTTCTACTGCTTCCAACGCCGCGGTTGCTCTGTCCTGCGCTTCAATTTCCGCGGCGTTGGCCGCAGCCAAGGCACATTCGACGGCGGCATCGGCGAACTTTCCGACGCGGCGGCAGCACTCGACTGGCTGCAAACGATGAATCCCGGCGCGCAAACCTGCTGGGTCGCGGGCTTCTCGTTCGGTGCTTGGATCGGCATGCAACTCTTGATGCGACGCCCAGAGATCCACGCATTCATCTCCGTTGCCCCGCCGGCAAACATTTACGACTTCACCTTCCTGGCGCCCTGCCCTGCTTCCGGCCTCATCGTTCACGGCCGCAACGACCAGGTGTCGCCCGAAGCCGACGTTCAGAAACTTGTGGACAGGTTGAACGCGCAGCGCGGCATCAAAATCACGCAGGTCAAAATCGAAGGCGCGAACCACTTCTTCGACCAAAACGTCCCCGACCTCGTGAAGACGATCGAAGATTACCTCGACATGCGCATGCCCCCGGTCGAGGAGCCCGCCGCTGTCTAGCGGCCGCTCCACACACCGCCCGTCATTGGTCTTGGCACACCCGTCGTCGCCGGAATGCTAATAGCCAAGCCGCGAAGCGAGCGCACGGCGAGATAGGCGAACGCTTCCGCCTCGATGAAGTCGCCGCGCCAACCCACGTCCTCCGCCGTGACGACAGACGATCCCTGCAGCGCCGCGCGCAACTCGCGCATCAGCACCGGATTGTGACGTCCGCCGCCGCAGACAACCCATTCGCGCGGAGTTTCCGAAAAATGCTCGCGCGCCTTCGCAACAGCGCGCGCCGTGAGGGCCGTGAGCGTCGCTGCACCATCCTCAACACTTAGGTTGCGCGCCATGTCGAGCGAGAAGGCCATCCGGTCGAGCGACTTCGGCGGGCGCCGCGCGAAGAACTCGTGGCCGAGAGAATGCGCGACCACCGCTTCGTTCACGCGCCCCTTCGAGGCCAACGCGCCGCCGTGGTCAACGGGCTTGCCGGTGTGTTTGAGCGCCCAATCGTCGAGTGGCGCATTGCCGGGCCCTGTATCGAACGCAATCAGCTCGCCCTTAGCACCGACGAGCGTCACATTCGCGACGCCGCCGATGTTGATCACCGCGACCGGCGCGCGATCGGCCGCCAACGCCGCATGATAGATCGGCACTAACGGCGCGCCCTGCCCGCCAGCACGAACGTCAGCACTGCGAAAATCGTTCACGACATCGATCCCGGTCGCAGCCGCAAGCATCGGCCCCGAACCGATCTGCAAAGTCGCCCGCCGCTCGGGCCGATGAATGAGCGCTTGGCCATGAAAACCGATTACGTCGATCTCGCCCGAACGTAGGCCCGCACAACCAAGCAGTGTGGCGACCGCTCGCGCATGCGCCTGCGTCAATTCGCGCTCCAAACCGGCGAGCTTGGCGGAAAGCGGTCCCGCAATGGACGACGTAGCTGCCAACTCCATTCCCGCCTGCAGCTTCGCCCGCATTTCGGGTGCGTAAGGTTCGAAGTGCGTGGGCCCGAACGCAACGATCCGCTCACCGTCCGTATCCAAGACGGCCGCGTCGATCCCGTCCATCGACGTCCCGCTCATCACCCCGATCGCCTTCAGAACGCGAACCATTTCGTGTTACACACCCGCCCTTCACGAATCCGAACCAAGGCACTTATAAACCATGAGCGCGTCCCGCTCCGCCTTCATGAAAGAGTTCGCCGCGCGCGGACACCTTCACCAATGCACGAATGAGGAAGGCCTCGACACGCTGATGGCGAAGGAACGCGTCGTGGCCTATGCCGGCTTTGACTGCACCGCGCCTAGCCTCCATATCGGCAATCTTACGCTGATTATGCGCATGCGATTGCTGCAGCGATGCGGGCATAAGCCGATCATCCTTGTGGGCGGGGGCACCACGAAGGTCGGCGACCCGTCGGGAAAGGACGAGACGCGGCAATTGCTCACCGACGCGGCGATCCAAGCCAACAAAGTGCGGCACGGGGAAATCTACCGCCGGTTTCTGAAATTCGGTGACGGCCCGACCGACGCGATCATGGTCGACAACGCCGATTGGCTCGACACGCTCGCCTACATTCCGTTTCTGCGCGAGGTCGGCCGCCATTTCACCATCAACCGCATGATCGCAATGGACAGCGTCAAGCTCCGCCTCGACCGCGAGCAGCCGCTGACGTTCCTCGAGTTCAACTACATGATCATGCAGTCCTACGACTTCGTGGAGCTGTTCCGCCGCTACAATTGCCGCCTGCAGATGGGCGGCTCCGACCAGTGGGGCAACATCGTTTCCGGCATCGACCTTGGGCGTCGCACCGACAATGCCGAACTCTTCGGCCTGACCTCGCCGCTGATCACGACGTCGTCCGGCGCGAAGATGGGCAAGACCGCCGCCGGCGCTGTCTGGCTCTCGGCCGACATGTTGAGCCCCTACGACTACTGGCAATACTGGCGCAACGTGGAAGACGCGGATGTCGGCCGTTTCCTGCGCGTGTTCACCGATATGCCGTTGGATGAGATCGCGCGCCTCGAAGCACTCAAAGGTTCGCAACTAAACGACGCGAAGAAAACACTGGCGAACGAAGCAACTGCGCTGTGCCACGGTCGCCCCGAAGCGGACCGCGCAGCAGAAACATCGCGCCAAACGTTCGAAGGCGCAGGCCTCTCGGCGAATTTGCCGACCGTTGACATCCCGCGCGCCGAAATCGCGGCGGGCATCGGCGTGTTGGCCGCATTCACGCGCGCGGGCCTCACCTCGTCGAACGGCGACGCCCGCCGCCAGATCGCGGGCGGCGGCTTGCGCGTCAACGACGACGCAGTGGCGGATGAAAAGCTTGTGCTGAACGAAGGGCAGCTGCGCGAAGGCGTAATCAAACTCTCGCTCGGCAAGAAGAAGCACGTCCTCTTGAAACCGGCTTAGTTCGTCTTCACATCCTGAGGCGCGGCCTTCTGCTGCGCGTCAGGCTTCGGCTGCGGTGCCACCATCGGCGCCGCAGCTTGCGGCGTCGGCCCCATCTGGAAGATCTTGCGCAAGAAGCCTGGAGCCAACATCGAAACGGGGTTGACCGCCACCCTTAGTTCGTCGACCTGCCCCGAGACGCGGTAGGTGACACCGAGAATGCCCTCGCCGTCGCGCGACCCCAAGATGTCGCCGATTAGCGGCACCTCGCTAAAGATACTGTTTAGACCGTAGAGTGGCACGATCGTGCCATTGACGTCGATCTTGTCGCTTGCGCGATCGATCGTGCCCTGCGCGGACAGCCCGATTGCGGGGCCGGCCGCTCGGCCGCTTGTCAGCGTGATGAGGTCGCCGCGGCCTTGGAACACCTGCTCAAGCTTCGAGAACGTGATTCCCTCGCCACGCATTAGATCGTCCAACCCGGTGAACGACCCAGCCGCCAGCAAGCGCGCGACGAACGGCTGGTTCACGATTTTGAATTTCTCGATCTTCAGCACACCGTCGTACTGCGAAGGCGCGGTAGCGGAAGACTGACCCGCACCCGGCATCGGCGAAAGGTCGACACTGAGCGAAAGATCGCCGCCGATCACGCTGCGAAACCCGGTGACCGCACGAAGCAAGCGTCCGGCATCCGCGGTCTGCAGTTTGATCTTGCGCGAATTGTCCGCGCCACGGATCATTTCGCCGCGCACATTCGCAGCGTCCGCCGACGCGTCGGCTTTAAACGCAGTCAAGCGCTCGCCGTCGCTGCCATATTCGAACTTCAACCCGGTGAACCAGACGTCGCCCTGCAGATACGCAAGATCCAGATCCGCCTTGATCGAGATCGGCCGCTTGCGTTCGCCCTTGCCCGCGCGCTTCGGCTCGTCCTCTTGGTTGGACTCAAGGAAGCCACCTGCATCGATCACGCGGCCCTTCGCGTTGAAGATGAGTCCCGCCACGTCGTCGTCGCGATAGGTCAGCGTAAAGTCGTTGCGCGGCCCGAGCTGCAGTTTCTTGAACTCCGCCTCGCGCACCTTGCCGCCGCCGACAACCAACCGCCCCATCGCCTTCAGGCCGGGCCCGGTCGCATCGATGTTGGCGATTTCGATCGTCTTGTCGGTTCGAAACACGATATCGGCTTTGAGGCTCGCGTTCGCGTCCTCGGGCTTGGCCCAGCCAAGCTCCGGCGCGGCCAAACGCGCGCCCGTGAGGTCGGCGTCGATCTTGGCCTTTTGAAACTTGCCGCCACGGCCCGAGAACGTGGCAACGAGCGCAGTCTTGCCCTCGATGTAGCCATCCATGCCGAACCCGAGCGCCGCGCGCTGCGCGCTGTTCAACGTCGACGTGACGTCGATGCGCGTGCCGATGGGTGCAGTCCCGGTAAAGTCTTCCGTCCAGGTGAAGCCCATGGGTGCTGTGTTCACTTGCACCGCACCGTGCGCCTTCATGCCCTTGCCGGTGAGCTTCACGTTGAACACGCCGCCGGTCAGCTTCAGTTGCTCGTTGACCGGCATCTTCACGTCTTTGAAATCGCCGTCGACGTCGATACCGACGTTGTCCGCGTCCAAATCCTTCAACATTGGAATCGCAAACGTGAACTTCACGTTCGACGTGCCGCCGGCTTCGGCCGCTTTAATGCCGTATCGCGACGGATAGCCAAGCCGCGGCTTGTCGAGCACGCCCAACAGTTCGTTCGTCGGACCCGTCACCGTGCCGACAATTTTTCCGATCGTTCCATGACGATGCAGTTCAGGAATCACGACCGAACCGTTGGACAGCATCAGCCGCCCGATGTTGCCGCCCGTAAGGTCCATCTTGAACGTGTCGCCGAACGCGGTCGCGGTACCCTTCACATTCGTCAGGTCCGGCAACCCCTCCAGGTAGGTGGCCTTCACCCCCTCCAGCGACATGATCACATTCATCATCTCGTCGGGAATCTTCTCGTCGACGATCGCACCCGGCGCGATGTTCACGGCAATCGTGGCGCTACGGATCAAACCTTCATGCGCGTTCGCGATCACCCAATCGCGCGCGCCCGGCGCAGCACCGGCCGGCCACAAACGCTTCAGGCCCTCGACTGTCAGGTTTTTGAAGCCGCCATTCAGCACAACGCCGCGCGAGACCGGGTGGTCCTGCATCTCGCCGGCGAGCGATAGCTCGAAGTCGCCTTTCGTCGCGTGAATCTCGTCGATCGCCAGATGCTTGCGCGGCGCGTCGAACGTGCCACGGAACTTCATCATCTCGAGAACAAGCCCGCCGTCGAACACATTCGGCGCATCGATCGTGATGTCTTCCGCCGTCCAATCGGCGCTCAGCGATTGCAACGCGCCGTCATTTGCGAACGCGAATGCACCGTCACCGGTTACCTTGCCGCGGATGGTGTTGCCGACCCACGTCATCTCTTCGATCGAATAGCGCTTCGAAGGAAAATCGAGCTCGACCGTCAGCGCGCCGCTTTTCAGGTGAATAGGATCGTGCTTCAGCGCCGGAAGCTTAAGCTCGCCCGTCCCCGCATTCAGCCAAAGCTTGCAACGGCCCAACGTTCCCGCGAGCGCGAGGTCGCACGTCGCGTTGCCCCGCACCGGAATGTTGAACCCTGCGAGCGCCTTGAGCCCCGTGCCGCTCGCCGCAAGCATACTCAGCCGCACCGGCTTGAATGCAGCTTCAAGAGCGACATGCTCTTTGCCGTTCGTGTAGCGCGCCGCCGCCGTGAACAGCCAAGTCGACTTGTCGGGCAATCTAACCGGTGCGTCGACCGAGACCACAACACCGCCCGGCGTGCGATCAAACGCGAGCGAGGCCTTATCCGCAGTCCAGTAGGATTTCGTTTCCTCGTCGAACAGCGTGAGCTTCGCGTCGATGATCGCAAAGCGTGTCAGATAGCGCGACAACGCGTCGTCCGGTTTCGGATTGAGCATCGCCTGCAGAACGGCTTTCGTCATCCCCGGCGAGGTCGTCTCTTCCTTCGCTTCGCTCGACGTATCGCCGACTTGAAGCCCAAGCTGAAATCCGCCGTCTTTGCGCCGCACGACCAGCGCGCTCGCGCCCGATATCTCCACCTTCATCGGCGCGAAGTCGCCGTTCATCAGCGCGGGCCCCGACAGCGACACATTCGCCTTCGGCACGCGCGCAATCACATTGCCGTTCCGGTCACTCGCCTCGACATTCGCGAACTGGAAGAAAGCGACCTTGCGGTCCTTGGTGAACTGGACGACGCCGTCGCCCAAATCGACCTGGATGTCCTTAAGGCTCGAATTGATCGCCGCCTCGATGCGCGGCACCAAAAGGCTGACCGGCACAGAGCCGCCGCTCATCAGCCACCACGCGAAGAGCCCGACGCCCAACACGACGACGCCGAGTCCGATCGCGGCAACGCGCAGAGCGATCTTTGCCGGACGGCTGATCAAACCAAAACCCTCGCGACGGACATGGGCCAACGGCCCGAAGCTCTTGGCCCAGGCAAGCGGCGCAACCTAACACGCTCAGTCGCCCCGCCCACCTGACAATGCCAGCTAAGGCTTGGTTTCGGTATGGAAAACTGCTTCAAAGCCGACCAACCAAAAACGGGATGAGCCCCATGGCAAAGTCACTCGCAGAGGGCGACAAGGCACCGGCCTTCACGCTCGAAACGGACGGAGGCAAGAAGGTGTCCCTCAAGGACTTCGCTGGCAAACCGACCGTCCTCTATTTTTACCCTAAAGACGACACGCCCGGCTGCACCACCGAGGCGCTCGGTTTCAGCGCCGCCGCGAGCGCCTTTAAGAAGGCTGGAGCGGCGGTCATCGGCGTCTCAAAAGACACCGTTACCTCACATGACAAATTCAAGAAAAAGCACGACCTTTCGCTGATCCTTGCCTCCGATCCGGAAGGCAAAGTCATAGAATCATATGGCACCTGGGTCGAAAAAAGCATGTACGGCCGGAAGTACATGGGAATCGATCGCTCGACATTCCTCATCGATAGCAAGGGAAAACTGGCCAAAATCTGGCGGAAAGTACGCGTTCCCGGACACGTGGAAGAGGTATTGGCTGCTGCCAAGTCGCTGTGAGCGTATTCCTAAAAAAGTTGTAAGGTTTGAGCGATTTCTACAGCTTGGCGAAAAGCTGCAAATCCGTAACAATTACTGAGGCTTCCCGAGTTGGCTGGGGGCGCGAGCTGTAGGCGGACTTATCCACCTACGGACACCTTCCAGCATTGCATAAGTTGAGGTTGTCGGATGTCCCGTTTCGCGGCGCTCTCGCACCGGTTGTTTCCACATCGCCAGTTCTACCTCCGCAGCCGCGGTTCGGTTCAGTTCTTCGAGTTCACGCCCGCCTTCCAAATGACCGTTGCCGTAGCGACGCTATTCATCCTGGTTTGGGTCGCCTACTCGTCGGTGGTTGTGATCTTCAAGGAACAGATCATCGCCACCAAAGATCAGCGCTACGCCAGCATGCAAGCCGCCTACGAAGGCCGCGTCTCGCAGATGCAGTTGGCCTACGACGAACTGAACGGCCTTCTCGTGCTCGCCGAAGAGCGCTTCCAGAACGCAACGCGCGACCTCGAGGCGAAACACCGTCAGCTGACGGCTCTGCTCATGCAGAAGCAGGCAATGGACCAGCAGTACAAGGGTCTCCGTACACAAGTCGC
>JANNEL010000638.1:0-6723 GCA_031378595.1 Alphaproteobacteria bacterium | reverse complement strand
AAAAAGAACCACGGCTCGGCGGTCACAGCCGGACCATTACGGTCAAGCACGGCGACCGGATCATACCCGTCGACACCGGCTTCATCGTCTTCAACGAGCGCAACTACCCAAATCTGACCGCGCTGTTCGCCCGCCTCGGCGTCAGGGTCAAGAACAGCGACATGACCTACGCCTTTACGATGCGCGACGGCTGGTTCGAGTGGGGCGCCAAAGACCTGAACACAGTCTTCGGCCAGCGCCGCAACGTGCTGCGCCCCTGGTACCTGGGCTTGCTGCGCGATGTGGCGCGCTTCAACAGCGAAGTTGTTGCCCGCGTCGCAAACGAGCCTGCGATTACGCTCGGCCAGCTGATCGATGCCATGGGCCTCAGCGAGACCTTCAAGCACTACTACTTGCTACCGATCTCCGGCGCGATCTGGAGCTGCCCGCCCGAGCAGATGCTGGCATTCCCGGCGCAAGTCTTCGTCAACTTCTTTGCAAATCACAGCCTGCTCTCCATGGACGGCCAACCGCAATGGCTGACCATCGACGGCGGTTCGCAGCAATATGTGCAAAAACTCGCAGCCACGCTGAAGAGGCGCCCGCTCAACGCCGTTGCCGCCGTTCGCGTGCAGCGCGGCCGCAACGGCGCACGCGTGAGCGACAGCGCCGGCAACGAGACGGCGTTCGATCACGTCGTCTTTGCTTGCCACACCGACCAGGCGCTCGCCCTGCTCGCCGACCCGAGCGACAAAGAACGCCAAGCCCTCAGTGCCATCCGCTACCAAGAAAACCTCGCGATCCTGCACAAAGACCCGCGCTTCATGCCGAAACGGCGGCGCTGCTGGTCGGCATGGAACTACCACGCAGCAAATGGGGGCAAAGAGCCCGCGGTGACGCTGACCTATTGGATGAACAAGCTGCAGTCGATCGACGAACGCTACCCGCTCTTCGTTACGCTGAACCCTTCATCGCCGATCGCCCACGACGACATCTTCGACACGACGACGTTTCACCACCCCGTTTTCGACACAGCCGCAATCGCCGGGCAAAAGACGCTGACTGCGTTGCAGGGCGAGAGGAAAACGTGGTTCTGCGGCGCCTACATGCGCAACGGCTTCCACGAGGACGGCCTGATGAGTGCCATGGCCGTGGCCGAAGGGCTTGGCGCCCGCGCGCCATGGCTGTCGGCTCCACCCGTCGACCCCGCCACGTTCGCCGCAGCAGCCGGCTGACGCGACTCTACGTGTGCACAAGCTCGACCTGGTGAACATCGGTCCGCCCGACCGAGAACGCGGCGGCGCAGATGCCCAGGTAGAAGTGCCAATTGCGAAGGAAGGCATCGCCGTGGCCGAGTGCGCGGATCTTATCCTCCGCGGCCTTCTGCCGGGCCGACCACTCGCGTAACGTCCGCGCGTAATCGGGCCCAAACGAAAGCACGTCCCGCACCTTAAGGCCTGCGCGTTGGGCTTCCTCGCGAAACCGCGCGAGCGACGGCAACATCCCGCCCGGAAACACATAGTGCCTGATGAAATCGCTGCGCGTCCGGTACCCGGCAAAAAGATCGTCGCGCACCGTGATCGTCTGAACCACCGCGCGTCCGCCGCGCTTCAGCCGATCGCTCAGCATCTGAAAATACTGCGGCCAATACCGCTCGCCCACGGCCTCAAACATCTCGATCGAGACGATCGCGTCGAACTGGCCCTTTGTCCGCCGATAGTCCTCAAGCCGGACGTCCGCCTTGGGCCCCAACCGCTCCGTCGCGAAAGCATGCTGCGCCGGCGAGATTGTGATCCCTGTCACGTCATGCGCACGTTCGGCAGCGGCTTCGGCAAATCCGCCCCAGCCGCACCCGACCTCAAGCACGTTTGCACGCGCCTCGCCGACCTTGTCCAGAATACGCGCATACTTCGCACGCTGCGCGTCGCTCAACGCCGCGTCCGGCACGTTGTAGAGCGCCGACGAATACGTCATCGTTTCATCGAGCCAGAGCGAATAGAAATCGTTGCCGACATCGTAGTGCGCTTCGATGTTGCGCCGGCTGCCACCTTCGCTATTGCGTCGCGCAACCGTATTCAGAAGCAAAAACCCCAGGCGGTTCAAAACACCGCCATGCGCAAACCCTTCTAACTCTTCGAGGTTGAGCAGGAACACCGAGAAGAGCGCCTCGATGTCGTCGCTCTCCCAAGCTCCGGCAATGAAATCCTCGCCAAGTCCGATGTCGCCGCGCGCCATCGCCCGCGCGAGCACGTCCCAAGACTTGATCCGAAACTGCGCTTGCGGCCCGTCCTTCGAACCGGTGACGACGTGGTGTTCGCCGCTCGGCGCAATGAACGTCAGCCGACCCACATCGATGCGCCCAATAGCATCAAGCCAGCGGCGCTCAATCAGAGAATTCGGAATAAGTCCCATCGCTCCAACCTTGCTCAAAGCTATACGGTCCCGCTGATTGGTCGGATTTGCGACCTACCAGGAGCCCAAATCGCTGTCCTCGCCGCTGCCGCCTTCCTTGCCGTCGGCGCCCAGCGATGAGATGTCGAATTTTCCGTGAACCCCGGGCTGCTTGTAAAGGTAGGGCCGCCCCCACGGATCGATGATCCCATCCGCGCGGTTGAGATAGGGCCCATCCCACGCCGGCGCACCCTCCGGGCGCTCGACCAGCGCCTTCAGGCCCTGAGCCTCATTCGGATACCCGCTGTTCGAGAGATAATAGAGGTCCATCGCCGTCGACAAATTCGAAATCTGAATCTTCGCGGTCTTAGCCTTCGACGCTTCGAAATATCCGATCAGCCGCGGCGCTGCGATGGCGATAATAAGCCCAAGGATCGCGAGCACGACCAAGAGCTCGAGCAACGAGTACCCGCGCTCAATATGCTTTCCGTGCCGCTTCTTCGTCCGGCGCATAGCCGTCACCCTTCCTCTTGCGCAACGCGGGCAACTTCCTCCGCCGTCGTCACGCCTTCAAGTACTTTTCGAAGTGCCGCACGCCTGAGGCTCTCCATCCCACCGGCCACCGCGGCTGCATGAATCTGAGAGGCCGACGCCCGCTCGCTGACAAGCCGGCGAATTTGTTCATCGGGCACCAACAGCTCGGACACCACGCTACGTCCCTTGTACCCCGTCCCATGACAAACGGCGCAACCCTTCGCGCGGTAGGCCGCGGCACCCGCGCCATGCCCTAGCGCCGCAAGCTCGCCCGCCCATTCCGCACCCAACACCGTTCGCTCCTTGCACGCGCCGCACAACACGCGAACCAAGCGCTGCGAAAGAATGCCGGCAACCGTTGACGTCAAAAGATAATCCTCGACGTGCATGTCCAGCAGGCGGGTCAAGGCGCCCGCCGCGCTGTTCGTGTGCACCGTCGACAAAACCAAGTGGCCCGTCAACGCTGCTTGCACCGCAATCCGCGCCGTCTCCGGATCGCGAATCTCGCCAACCAAAATGACGTTTGGGTCGTGCCGCAAGAACGCCCGCAGTACGTTCGCGAAGGTAAGGCCGATCTCAGGCTTCACTTGCACCTGGTTGACGCCCGCAATTTTGTATTCGACGGGATCTTCGACCGAGAGGATCTTCCGCTCGCTGGTGTTCAACCGCTGCAGCGCCGCATAAAGCGTCGTCGTCTTGCCGCTACCCGTCGGCCCCGTGACCAGAAAGATGCCGTTCGGCCGCGCGAGCAACACCGCAAGCCGCGCCTGCATAGCCGCGTCAAATCCCAGCGCATCGAAATCGAGCGCAACCGAAGACTTGTCGAGAATCCGAACCGCCACCGCTTCGCCGTTCGTCACCGGCGCGGTCGCGATACGCAGATCGATCTCTTTGCCGCGCACTGCCAGCTTCACCGCACCGTCTTGTGGCAACCGCCGCTCGGCGATGTTGAGCCCGCTCATGATCTTCAGCCGCGAGACAATGGCCGGCGCAAGATCGAACGCCGCCGGCTCTTCTTCCTTCAACACGCCGTCGATACGTGTGCGAATGCGCAAGCGGCGTTCGAGCGGCTCAATGTGAATGTCGGAGGCTCCCGCCTCGACCGCGCGCGAAATCAATGCGTTTACAAACCGGATCACAGGCGCTTCGCTGGCGCTCTCACGCAGGCGCGCAACATCGGCCTCGGTTGCGCCCGAAGCGCCTTCCGCCGCAGCCGCCAGACCCTCTGCGTCGCCCGACGTGTAGAGGCGGCGCAACGCCTCCTCAATATCGCTGGTCGGCGCCGCCTTCACAATCACGCGCCGGTTCGTCGCCAGCGCAATCGCATCGATCAAAAATCCGTCCAGCGGATCGTGCGCGGCGATCGTGACGCTCTCGTCGGTCGCGGCCAGCAACACAGCCTTCGCATCCATCAAAAATCGCGACGTCACGCTGTCCGCGAGCACTGGCTCAAGCGGATATTCGGCCGCGTCCACCACAGGAATACCGAGACCGCTGGCAAACGCCGCCACCAAATCGCGCTCCGGCACCAGGCCCAGTTCCAGCAGAATCTTGGTAAGGCTAACGCGCGTGTGTTCGAAAACGCGCCAAGCGCGGCCCGCCCCCTCGGCATCGAGTTTGCCGCTTTGGCGCAGATGATCGATCAGCCTCTGCTCGGCGCTCGCAGGCACCGGTTCGGCGGCAGCCATGACTTTCCTCAAGGTTTGCAGCCCCACGCGGCTGCCCCTGAAGGCCGATTAGCCCACCAGCAGCGGCCCGTAAAGCCACGTCAACCAAAACCCCGCTGCAAGCCCCGCGCCGAACGGGATCGGCGTTTCCGCCTCGAACGTCCGGCCGGAGAGGCGCATCGCCGCCACGAGACCAAGCGACAAGACCGCACCATAAAGCAGCACCGTGCCGACACCCTCAAGCCCCGTCCACGCCCCGGCGGCCGCCATCAACTTCGCGTCGCCAAGGCCAAGCCCCTCACGCCCGCGAAGCGCCGTGTAGGCAAAACCAACACCAACCATCAATGCCAAGCCGCCCGCCGCACCAAGTGCATGCCAGAGCGCCACCTCTGGCACCTGCCACGCCATCAATCCGAGGCCGGCCACCACCAACAGAAGCGTTAGAACATCGGCCAAGATGAAATCGCGAACGTCCATGACCGCAAGCGTGAGCAACACCCACCCAAGCCCGACCGTCGCCCAAAACATCACGTCCGACATCCCCGCCGTCGCCGCCCACACAACGACGACCGCAGCCCCCACTTCCATTCCCGGATAGAGCCACCCGATCGAAGCGCCGCAGGCCCTGCATTTCCCGCCCTGCGTCACCCAACTGGCAATCGGGATGAGTTCGAGCGGCGACAGCGCCTTGCCACACGACCGGCACTTCGAACGCGAAACGACCACGTCCTCGCCACGCGGCAAGCGCACGGCCAGAACGCTCAAAAAGCTTCCGACGAACGGTGCCGCAATAAGCGCAATCGGCCAAGCCGCTGGCTCAAGCATTAGCGCGCGCTCGCCGTCACGCGGCGCGGGCAACTACGCGCCGCAGCCTCGTCCAACGGACGGGCAGGCTCGAACGAAAGCACAGCGTAAGGTTCGCCAGGATTTCCCGTGATCCGAACCACGGTGCGCTCTGACCGGCGAACCCCGCGCTTGACGTCGTCGAGCCGCGCCGTGATCTCGAATGCATCGCCGGGCTCGATCAGTATGGGCGCCGCCATTGCGTCCTTGTCGATCCCCGCCGCCTGCCGGATCGCCGGTATAGCAGCATCGATATCGATGCCCTGGCGCTGCGATAAGATCGTCACCTCGGGCCGTATACAATCGTAGAGCCGCCGGTCGAGGCCGAGCACGAGCCGCAATTCATCGGGCGAGCGAAAGAATTGGTTCGCTGGCACGTAGCCCAAGCCAGCTTCCACGTACTCCCGCCGCTCAGCACCGTTGACGTGCAAAAGATCGTCGCCGTCGCGCCAGTCCTCCACGGCGGCAGCCAACGCGTTCGCGCGCGCCTGATCGGCGCCGCCCGCAACAAACAATATCGCCAGCAGGTTCGCGTCCGCGTAGTTCAAGTCGACTTTCGCATGCTCCGGTCGAGCCGAAACGATCACACGAAACCCGTCGACGGTAATCGCTTCGGGTTTGCTCAACAGCGATGGCCCGAAGCCCTGAGCCGTCAGAAGCGCGTTGATCGCATAGTCGATACCGCTCTCAATGGCTGCCTGCGCTTGCGCACGCACAAGCTCGCGCGACGCGCTGGTTGCGGCTGTGCGCGCCGCACCGACAATGCCGATCGTTATCAGCGCCATCACAGCAAGAAAGCCGAGCACGACGACGAGCGCCACGCCACGTTCGCTTGTCTTACTGCGAAGCTCCGCCACCAACGCGCGTAACACGGTCCGTCTCCAACAGGTCGCCGAGGCCGCGGAAACCGTTGCGCAAATCCTCGGTCATCTCGCGCGCAGCAGCGGCACTACGCACGATACGCGGGCGCAGGAACACGAGCAACTCCGTGCGGTCGCCCTTCACATCCGTGGTTCCGAACAATTTGCCCAGCACCGGAACGTCTTTCAAATACGGGATCCCGCTGTCGCCATAGGTTTGGGTGTCGCGGATCAGGCCGCCAAGCACGATCGAGTCCCCGTCCTGCACAGCAATCGTGTTCGCGATCTTGCGCTGCTGGATGGTGGGTGAATCGATGTCCGACGTATCGGTCGTCACCGCGTTGCTGACTTCTTGCTTGACGTCCACGAAGACCGTCCCGCTCTTCCCGATCCGCGGCGTAACGCGCAGCAAAATGCCGGTATCGCGTAGCTGAACCGAATTCACGACA
>JANNEL010000611.1:0-3987 GCA_031378595.1 Alphaproteobacteria bacterium | reverse complement strand
ACCGCGTGAAGACGTATCTGGGCGTGGCCGGCCTGATCGGCGCCGCGCGCGCGATCTGCCCGAAGACCTCAAGCCCCGAACCCTTGGCGCCTTTCGCCGCCGCGGGCGAGAAGCTCGACGAGCCCACTTGCAACGCGGCGGCCGCAGCCGTGGTGACCACCGGCAAGCCCCGCAAAGCGCTCGACGATCTGATCGACAACGCGCATCCGGAAGTCGCGGCCGGTTATGCCGACGGGCTCGTCGCAGTACTCTCGCCGCTTGCCACGGCTTGCTACGACCACATGACGCCGTGGTCGCGGATCGAGGCGCAGGCGCAAATGCTCGCGCGCCAGGCCGAAGTCATCCGCTCGCTCAAACCCTGCACCTTGTGGCGCCGCGCCTTCAACGCCGAGCTGCACGTCGCAAACACCGTGGGCGAAACCAAAGGCCGCGCTGCGGGCATGGCCTACCTCAAAGGCAAACCGATGTTCGCCCTCGCCGGTTCACGCTCGCTCTGCATCGACGAGGTCGGCCGCGCGCTCGAACTCTCGAACTACCAACTCACCGAAACCATGATCGGAGCGCTGCCGGAGAAGCCCGCGAAGTGACCGTCCGCCTACCAGGTAATCCGCAAGCCCGCCGACAACGTGTGCGTCGTGACGTCGGGGTTCAGCCCCGCGTCGTAGTCGAGGTAGATGTTCGTCGAATCCGACACCGGCAGCGTAACGCCCGTGCCCAACAGCACGGTGTCGCGCGCGAACTTCTCGCCGAGGATAACGCTGGGCGCCCCGCCCTGTCCCTGAACGGTGGCCAAGAACGACGCCTGATTGTCCATGAACTCGTGCGACCACCCGAGGCGCAGCTCCGGCACCACCTTGCGGCCGGACTCCAGCATGATCGGATAACCGAACCGCGTGCCGAACGTACTCTTGAGCGAGTCGAGCTCAGAATCTTGCACGGCGAGCAACGGCCCGGTCCCCTTCTCGCGATAAGCATCGGTCGCAAGATGCGTAAAGCTCAATCCGAAGAATGGCCCGATGCGCATGCCGTCTTCGGTTTCGAAGATCTTGCCAGCCTCGGCGAAAGCCGAAAGCGTGGTGCCGCTATACTCACCGTCCGCGTGCCCGCCGCCGTTCGTAAAGCGGCTGACGCTCACATTGTGCCAAATCGCGCTCGCGTTCGCGTTCAGGTAAAGCCGCGTATCGCCGAGCGAGGCATAGGCCCCGAATTCGAAGTTCTCGACGTCGGCGCTGTCCGGCCGGCCTTTGAAATCGACGTCGGTCATCGTCCACTGCGCCGCGACACCGGCCATCAGATCGTGATCGAACACATGGTCGATACCCACGATCGCACCGGCGAGCGTAAACTTGCTGCCCTTGCTGCCGTTCCAACCGTCGGTGTTACCCCAAGCGCCGATGCCCCTGCCCCACACCGCCGTCTCGCCGATCTCGCGCACACCGGTGCGAAGCCAGTCGAACGGATCCTCGGGCGAGGCATCGGTCATCGTCTGCGTCGCGTCGTTCGCGGCAAAGCGGTTGAAGCACGACCCGCCCGCCGTACTCGCCAATCCGCACGAGGACGACCCCACGCCGTTCGAGCGGTCGCTGACCATCGCGTCGAACGGCCCGCCCAAGGTCACGATGACGCCCGGTACGTCGCTGATGTCGCCAAGCGAGGTGCGCGCCACATCGACGTCGATCGTGTTGCCGTCGATATGCGGGTTCATCTCGAACAGCGATGAATCGGCGATCAGCGCGACAGACGAGAAGTCGCCGCTAAACCCGCCGTTCGCGACGATCACGTCCTCGTAGCGCACCGAGTTCAAGTCCGGATTCGCCGATGAAAACAGCGGATCGAGGAAGCCCACGACCGCGCCATCCAGCGTGGCAATACCGTTCACCAGAATGCGCCCGTAGTCGCCGGCGCCTGCGATCACGTCGCCGGTCAATCCCGCGAAGCCTTCCGGCGCGCCCAAGAAGAACTCAACCACGCCGCCTGCTTGTTGCGTGTAGGTTTCGACGTTCAACGTCGTCGCGCGATCGATGTAGAGCACACCGCCGTTCTCGACGTTCAGCGCCCCCACATTGGCAAAGCCGTAACCGCCGGCGCTCGCGCCACCTTCGCTGCGCGCACCCATCAGCGCCGTGCCGCCGTTTTCAACCGTGAAGCTCGCGAAGTTGCTGGCCGTGCCGCCCACGAAGCTATGCGTGCCGCGCACGGCGATCGTGTCGTCGTCGCCCTCACCGATCAAGCTGCCTTCGATGCTGCCGTCTTCGCCGACGAACGCATAAGCCGCCTCGCCGGAGAACACGACGTCGCCCAGGATCAATCCGCCCTCGGCGTTCGTGAACTCAGCCCCATTGCCGATCGCCAGCAACACGGCCGTACCCGGCGAATCCGTCGCTTCGATCGTACCCGTGTTGCGCACGGCGCCATTCAGCGTGCCGAACTCCAGATGCAAGGCGTTCGAGGCCGCGGTGATCTCGCCGGTGTTGTTCACGTCGCCGTTGAACACGCCAGCGATCAGATGGACGCCTGTCTCGCTGCCGCCGCCGATGATCTGACCGTCGTTGATAAAGTCGCCGAAGACGTTGGTCGCATTGAGCTCGAACCCGGTGACGCCGCCGGTGATCACGCCCGTCGATGTGTTGACGATATCGGCCCGCGCTTCTTCCGCGCCCCAATTGGTCGCCGCAATCGAAACGCCCGTCGCGCTTTCGCCGGTGATCTCGCCGGAATTCGTGAAGCCGCCGTTCGCATCGCCAAGCAGCATGACGAGGCCATTCGTGCCGCCGGAAATCGTACCGGTGTTCGCGAACGGTGCATTGAAGGTTGCGACCTCGAACACGGCGCCGTTCACGCCGCCCGAAATCGACCCGTCATTCGTCACCGAAGCGAAGATCGTGTCGCCCTCAAGCGCGAAGCCCGTCGCGCCGCCGGAGATCACGCCGTCGATCGTGTTCAGGATTGCCGCGACGTCTTCTGCGCTACCCCAAGTCCCAACCGAGATCGAAACGCCGTTGACGCTCTCGCCAGTAATGGATCCGCTGTTCGTGAAGTCCCCGGTCATCGAACCCAGCGCCAAAATCGCGCCATTCGAACCGCCGGCAATCGTAGAGGTGTTCGAGAACGAACCGTCGAACGTCCCAAAGTCGAGGCGCAGTGCATTGAAGGCGCTGTCGATCTGCCCGTTGTTCGTAACGTTGCCGTCGAACAAGTCAGCCGTCAGATGCACGCCGGTGCCTTCGCCGTCGCCGCTGATCGACCCATTGTTCAGGAAATCGCCGTAGACGTTCGTCGCGTTCAGAGCAAACCCGGTCGCGCCGCCGGTGATGACACCGCCCGACGTGTTGGTGATGTCCGCGCGCGCCTCCGCCGTGCCCCAATCGCCGACGTCGATCGAAACGCCATCGCCGGACGTACCCGAGATATCGCCTGTGTTCGTGAACCCGCCTTGCGCCGTGCCCAGCACCATGACAACGCCGTTCACGCCGCCGGAGATGGACCCATCGTTTCCGACCGAAGCGAACAGCACGTCGGCGGTGAGCTCAAATCCGGTATCGCCGCCGGAGATGACACCATCCGCGGTGTTCAGGATCGCATCGATATCCTCTGCGCTACCCCACGTGCCGACCGTGATCGCGACGCCATCGCCGCTCTCGCCGCCGATCGAACCCGAGTTCGTGAAGTCTCCGGTCATCGAACCCAGCGCCAGGATCGCGCCATTCGACCCACCGGCAATCGTGCCGGTGTTCGAGAACGAACCGTTGAACGTCCCGAACTCCAAATGCAGCGCGTTGAAAGCGCCGTCGATCTGGCCGCCATTCGTGACGTTGCCGTCGAACAGATCGGCGATCAGATGGACGCCCGTATTCTCGCCATCCCCGCTGATCGACCCATCGTTCAGGAAGTCGCCATAGACGCTTCCAGCATTCATATAGAACCCGGTCGCGCCGCCTGCGATCACACCGCTCGACGTGTTGGTAACATCGGCCCGCGCATCCGCGG
>JANNEL010000585.1:0-1802 GCA_031378595.1 Alphaproteobacteria bacterium | reverse complement strand
GGCGACCTGATCGCCTTCACGAAGCAGGTCGGCCAAACCTTTTCGATCGGCGTCATGGCGCCCGACGGTCAACGCGAGCGCATCCTGACCTCGAGCTATTCGGAAGAGGGCCCCACCTGGTCGCCAAACGGCCGCGTGATTCTCTTCACCCGCTCAACTCCAGGTCGCGGTGGCCAAAGCGGAACCTCATCGGTCTGGTCAGTCGATTTGACCGGTGTGAACCTGCGCAAAGTCATTACGCCGGGCGAAGCGTCGGATCCCGCTTGGTCCCCACTGAATCGCTAAGCTATTTGCGACAATTGTCACGTTGATTAACTGGGTTTTATGCAAAACTCGCTCTGCGTGCTTGACGCTTCGCCATAGCGGCGACTACGCATGCGAGATAGGGTTTCTCGGGTTTCGCACGGGGGCGTGCGAGCCCTTTGTTGGGTGAGGGAGAGTAGCGGGATGTTTCGTGGTGCGATGAAATTGGGTTTCGCGGTGCTCGCGGGATCGCTTCTTTTGACGGCGTGCTCTTCGACGAAGGAAGAGGCAACGGCGCCGGTGACGACGACGCCGCCATCGGCGATCAAGCCGGGTTCGGCGGAAGACTTCCGGGTCAATGTCGGTGACACGGTGCTATTCGATCTCGACCAGCATTCGGTCCGCCCTGACGCGCAGGCCATTCTGCAAAAGCAAGCAGCCTGGCTGAAGCAGTATCCGCAGGTCCGCTTGATGGTCGAAGGCCACTGCGACGAACGCGGGACGCGCGAATACAATCTGGCGCTCGGCGATCGCCGTGCCTATGCCGTGAAAGAGTTCTTGGTCTCGCTCGGCGTCGATGCCGCGCGGCTGCAAACGAAGAGCTACGGCAAAGAGCGCCCCGTCTGCGCCGAGTCCGACGAAAGCTGCTGGCAGCAAAACCGCCGCGGCTTCTCTGTCATCTCTGCCGGGGCCGGCTCTTAAACTGTCGGAATAATCCAGTTCTCGGGGCGCGCGAATCTTAAGGTTCGCGCGCCCTCTAGCATTTTGAGGCCGCCTGCCTCAATTTCGTCACCCGTCCGGGCGATCTAACGCCCGAAGTCCTTGAGCGGAGTTCAGTCATGATGTCATTGCCACGCCCGAAGCTGCTGACCGCGGCAGCGTTCGCCACCGTGTTCGCGCTCTCGCTCGCCCCCGCCGCATGGCCGGCCGACGTCGATGACCTCGAAGACAAGCTCGACCGCGTCGAACGCGACCTGCGCGAACTCCAATTCGACGTCTACAAAGGCAACCCGCCCGCAACCTCTGGCGGCCTCGCTGGTGGACCGGCAGGCGGCGTCAGCGCCGGCGGCGCACGGCTGAACGACATGGAACAGTCGCTGCGCGAACTGCGCGGCCAAGTCGAAACGTTGTCGTTTCAGGTGAAGACGCTCACGGAACAGCTCGATATCGCGCGCAAGGAATCGAACTACCGCCTCGGCGCCCTCGAAGGTGGCGCCCCCGCAAGCGCCATCATAGCCCCGGGCGCAAGCGCAGCACTTCCCGCAGCGAAGGCCGCACCGCCCGTCGCTCTCACGCGTGGCGGCAGCAATCAAGGCGGCAAGCCCGCTGGCACGCTGGGCTCGGTCCCGGCCGACGCGGTAGCCGCCGACACGACGGCCGGTCCCTCGCCGCAACAGCAATACGACGACGCGATGGATCTCTTGAGCCGCGCGCAATACACGGAAGCGCAAGGCGCGTTCCGCAAGTTCGTCGCCGCAAACCCTGCCGATCAACTGGCCGGCCCCGCACAGTTTTGGGTCGGCGACATAGCCTTCACGCAGAAGGACTACCAAGGCTCG
>JANNEL010000584.1:0-5273 GCA_031378595.1 Alphaproteobacteria bacterium | reverse complement strand
CGCGGGCGCTTATCGAGGAACTCGAGGCGGAACTGAGCGAAGGCTACGAGGCGCATCAGCGGCACGGGCTCAGCGTCGATCAGGTATTTCAACCGCACATCGCGTTCTTCATCGCGCGCGCGAACGGCGATGCGGCTGGTTGCGGTGGTGTTGCGTTCGATGACGGATTTGCCGAGGTCAAACGCATGTACGTGCGGCGGGCTGCTCGCGGAACCGGTGTGGCGCAAGCGATTGTACAGCGGCTTGAGCAGGAAGCGCGCGCGAAAGGCTATCGGCATCTGATGCTTGAGACCGGTGATACACTCTTTGCCGCGCACCAGCTCTACGAGCGCGCCGGATTTGGCCGCCGCGAGGTGTTCGGTCAGTACCGCACGCTGCGGCCGCAACAGATCGAGCGCAGCTGGTTCTTCGAAAAACTTATCGACTAAGCCTCGACCAACGGCAGCAGACGCGAGTCTTCGATGGCGGCCGTGCGGTGGCCCATGTCGGCGACATAGGCTTCGTTGGCCGCGAACGCCATGAAGGTTTCCAGCGAGTGTTGGCGGACCATCATGGCCATGTCCCAGCGCTCAGCATCCGGGCCAATGAACCACGAGCCACCGGTGCCTAAGAACTTCAGTTCGCCACCACCCGCCGCGAGGTGCGGGAGCGTGTGATCGATGTAGCGTTGAAACGCCTGCGCGCCGCTGATCGGCGCAGCCGGTGCGAGCGCGGGCGTCGCCGAATAGTCCGCGACCTCGCGGAAGCGCAGCAGGTTCAGCATCACAATGGGGCCTTTGAGACCACGCATCATTAGCGCGCGGCCAGCCTCCATTGTCGGTTCCAAATGGCGCGTCGTCATTTGGTCTCTCCCGATCGTGCCTCGCCGAAGGCCAGGCGCGTGATGTGCTCGCGGATGTCCTTCGGCCAACCGGCGATCAATGTCGCGAGGCGGCCGCGGTCGTCGGCGAAGAGGGCGCGCGTGGCTTCTTCGAAACCGGCGCGGTCGCCCGCGATCGCGGACATGAAGTGGTAGGCGGCATCGCGGGCGGCGCGCGCGCGTGCCTTTGGGCCGCGGCGGGCTTCGTCGACGAGCTTGCGCAAGGTGACGGAGGCGCCGCCGGGTTGGGCGCTAAGCCAATCCCATTGTGCGGGTAATAGCGTGACTTCGCGGGCGACGACGCCGAGCTTCGGGCGGCCGGGGCCACGCTCCTCGTCGGGCTTCGATGCGCTGCGCTTGAGGCGCGCAACCACTTCGTCGGCTGTACCGCGGATGTCGATGTCGAAGGCGCGGCCCGTTGTGTCGTCGAACAGGAAGACG
Source organism: Alphaproteobacteria bacterium (assembly GCA_031378595.1). Classification (GTDB taxonomy): domain Bacteria; phylum Pseudomonadota; class Alphaproteobacteria; order Micropepsales; family Micropepsaceae; genus SZUA-430. The sequence goes on along the minus strand of JANNEL010000584.1, from coordinate 3,973 downwards.
CCGTCGCTGCCCTTCTCGACCGCTTTCTTGAAATGTGCCGCGACGGACGCGAGAGGGCCGGAAGCCAGGCGCCGCGTGCCGTCGAACACGGTGCAGGGTTTGGTCAGGAGATCGCTCATGCCGTCTTTTTACCCGGGCGATATTCCGATGTCAATATCACCCGGGTAAAATACGGCTAGGCGCGGATGTTGGTCTGTCGTATCGTCGAGATGGGAGGGGGCATCCATGCGCGAAATTCTGCGGTCGATCGCATGCGCGTTGGTCGTTGTCGTGCTCGCCGCATCGGCGGCGGCCACGGGGCAAAGCGCGTGCTTCGGCCCGGACGAGCAGGTTTCCCCCGACGCGCGCATTGCTGCCTGCAGCGAAATCATAAACCGGAGCAGCGCAACAGTTGGCGAGCGCTCGGATGCGCTCCGGGGCCGCGCGCACGCTCAGTTTTTGCGCGAGCGCTACGACCTCGCCATTGCCGACCTCGATCGTGCGATCGCGTTGCAGCCGAAAAACGCAACGCTCTATATCGAGCGCGCCACCTATCACACGTTTGCCGAAAATTACGACTTGGCGGAAGCCGACGCTCAGCGCGCGTTGCAGCTTTCGCCGGGCAATCGAAGCGCCGAAAAGGTGTTGAGCGAGGCGCGGGCTGCGAAGGCCGCGATCGCGGCGCACAAGCTCGCGCCCTCGCCCGGTGCGCGGATCGCGCTCGTGATCGGCAACGGGAAATATCTCAACACGCCACCGCTGCCGAACCCCGTGCACGACGCCGAAGACGTGGCGCGCGAACTGACGCGCATTGGCTACCGGGTCTATGGCTATCCGAAGACCGATTTTACCCGCAAGGAAATGACGGGCGCCCTCAAGGCGTTCTTCGAGGCGTCGAAGGGCGCAGCGTCGGCCCTCGTTTGGTATTCCGGCCACGGTCAGGAATTCGTCGAGGTCGATGGCGATTACGGCCGCAACTACGTCATTCCCGTGGATGCGAAGCTCACCTCCAGCGAGGATATCCGCGCGCAGGGGATTTTGCTCAGCGACCTCTTGTTGGCGGTCACGCCGGCGACGGGGTTGCGCATGGTGATCGTGGACGCCTGCCGGAGCAACGACTTCGATCCGGCGGTGCCGTTTCGCGGGTTCTCGCGCGAGGGGCGGCTTGGCATGTTCGTCGTCTACTCCACGAAGCCCGGCACCTATGCCTCCGACGGCGAAGGGCGCAACTCGCCGTTCGCGGCGGCGTTCGTTGCAGAGTTGCGCGCAAACCCGAAGGACGAGCTTCGCGCGCTGCTGGCGCGCGTGGTCAAGCGGACAGATGCTCTCACCCGGGGGCAGCAAGTGCCCGATGTCGTCGACCGCTACGATGCGTTGGAGCGGCCGGTGCTGGCGCGTTAGGACATGAAATGATGAAGACGATCTTGGCTCTGCTGGTTCTTGGCGCGATGGCGAGCGCTTCGGCGTTCGCGGCCAAGCTTCCGCTTTCGGTGCTCGGCAAATGCGTGGAGGCGTCGCGTCGGACGACGGTGGACGAACAGATTCGCGCGTGCACGCTCGTCATTGAGACGGAAGGTCAGGATCCGGCGGAACGGCGGCTTGCGCTGCTGGCGCGCGCGACCACGTACAGCGAAAACGGCGAGTACGACAAGGCGATCGCGGACTACAGCGCCGCCATCGCGGCCGATCCGAACGACGATTATGCGTTTCTCGGCCGCGCGGATGCGTACCGGCTTAAGAACGATTACGATCGCGCGTTGGCGGAGCTGAACGCGTTCATTCAGCGCAAGCCTTCGAATGCGTCGGCGTATTACAGCCGCGGGCGGGTGTACGCGGCGAAGGGCGACCTGCCGCGGGCGTTGGCCGACTGCACGCGCGCGACGGAGCTGGACCCACGCGACGCGGCGGCATGGTACGAGCGAGCGCTCGTCTATCGACAGATGCATGATGACGACGGCCAACTTGCCGACCTCGGCCGTGCGGTCGCGCTTGAGCCCGACAATCCCGATTACCGGCATACGCGCGGCATATTGCTGATGCGGCGGAAGGATTACAAAGCCGCCATCGCGGACTTCGATCGGATCATCAACCAGAAGCCCCTGTATGACGCCTATGTCTTCCGCGGCTACGCCTATTTCTATCTTGGGAACTACGACGCGGCGATCGCGGATGGGGAGCGCGCCGTCAACTTCAATCCAAGCGACCCGCTAGCGCGACAGCTTTTGCGCGAGGCGCAGACCGCGAAGGCGCGGGCACAGGCTCGTTAGTCGGGCGGAACGCGGGCGAAGGCTGCTTCGAGATCGACGGTCACGGGCAGCTTGTGTTCGATGTCGCCGTCGCGGGGCCAGGTCATCGCGGTCAGTGCGTGCGCGCCTGAGAACGTGAAGTCGCCCGAGAGTGTGGGCCTCCCTGCGATCATCTCGCTGAACGGCGCGAACTGTCTGCGGCTGGCGCTGAACACCATGATCGGAAACGACCACGGCGAATGGCCGCCGGACGAGACGAGGCTGTAGACGAAGTACTGCGAATCCGGCGACCACGCGCCGCGATAGACATAATAGCCGTTCGCGCCGCGCGGTGAGGAATGGTCCCTCGACCCCACCGTGTCGCCGCGCTGCGTGCGGATCACGACGCGGCTTTCCATGTCGGGCGTCGCGTCGAGGCTGATGTCGGCCGGATAGATCACGGCGCGGAGCGACCGGTTCGGTGCTTCGATGATTTGCGGCGCGATGTTCCAGCAACTCATCTCAGGACGGCGCGGCACGAGAAGCTGATGGCCGCCGCAGACGGCTTCATCCGCCGTTGCCGGACTTAAGGCCATGACGAGTGCCGCGAGCCCAAGCGGAAGTGCACGCATCGATATCCTTCTCAGGCGGATGCCCGGAACTTGGTTGGTGGCGCGCCGAACAGGTCGCGGAAGCGGTTGTTGAACGTCGAGAGGTCGCCGAAGCCGGTGTCGAACGCGATGTGCGAGACCGGGTCCGTCGAGGTCGCGAGGCGCACGGCGGCGCGGCGCATGCGGAGGTTCAGGACAAATTGGTACGGCGTGACGCCCGTGATGCGGCGGAACGTGCGCAGGAAGTGGTACTTGCTCATATTCGCGCGGGCGGCCAGTTGATCGAGGTCGAGCGGTTGGTCGGCGTTCGCTTCCACGTGGCGCAAGACGGCACCGATGCGGCGTTCGTCGCCGCGTGCGGGCTTCGTGCGCGTGACCTTGCCGCCGGAGAGCGTCTCGCCGACGCGTTCGACCACGCGGATCACGAGCGAGCCTGCCGCGAGAGGGCGCGCGGTTTCGGTGAGCGCCTGGAGGCTCACGAGCGTGGGCAAGAGTTCTCGCATCGCGGGAAGCGAGGCGGCGTTGAAGCGGAAGCGGTGCGAACCGGCGGCGCTGGCCGACACTTCGTCGAACAGTTCGGTTGCCACGTGCAGCGCGATGCAGCGGTCGCCGGTGCCGTGGTCATGGCCGCACTCGAAACATGTCCCCGCATTGCCCAGCAACAGTGCGCCCGGATAGAGCAGCGCTTCGCCGTGTTCCGCGCGGTAGCGGAACGAACCGCCGACGACGGCGGAGATCGACATGCGGCTGTGGCGTTCTTCGTAGGGGCGGTCGTTCGGGCCAGCGCGGCAGACGATTTCGGCGATCTGCCAATCGCGGCCTTCGGCGATCGCGCGCGAAGCGATCGTCGCGCGTTCCTCGCCAGGTGAAATCGCCTGATTTTCGGCCGCTTTTGCCATGCCCAAAGATAGCAATTTTCCCCAAGCGACACCACTGCCCCGGATGCACTTTCGACACCTTCCTGTGAGGAGAAGCACACATGCTCAACCATATTTCGATCGGCGTTCGCAACATCGCCAGAACCAAGGAGTTCTACGACGAGGCCCTAAAGCCGCTCGGCTACAAGTGCCTGAGCGAGGCCCAAGAATCGCTCGGCTACGGCGCAGACGCCGTGGTGCTTTGGATCAGCAAGACCGCGACGCCGGTTCCGGCCGACAA
>JANNEL010000563.1:0-4517 GCA_031378595.1 Alphaproteobacteria bacterium | reverse complement strand
CGTCGTGTTGCGATCGATCAGGCGCGTAAACACGCCGCCCAACGTCTCGATGCCGAGCGACAATGGCGTCACGTCGAGCAACAGAACGTCCTTGACCTCGCCCTTCAGCACGCCCGCCTGAATCGCGGCGCCGATGGCCACGACTTCGTCCGGGTTCACACCCTTGTGCGGTTCCTTGCCGAAGAATTCTTTGACGATCTGCTGCACCTTCGGCATGCGCGTCATGCCGCCGACGAGCACGACTTCGTCGATGTCGGCAGGCGTCACGCCCGCGTCCTTCATGCACGCCTTCAACGGTGCCAGCGTCCGCTGCACCAGATCGTCGACAAGCGACTCAAGCTTCGCGCGCGTCAGCTTCGTGGTCAGATGCTTCGGACCCGATGCGTCGGCCGTGATGAACGGCAAGTTGACTTCCGTCTGCAGCTGCGACGAAAGCTCGATCTTCGCCTTCTCCGCCGCTTCCTTCAGACGCTGCAGCGCGAGCCGGTCCTTGCGCAGGTCGATGCCCTGATCCTTCTTGAATTCGTCGGCCAAGAAATCGACGAGCCGCATGTCGAAGTCTTCACCGCCCAAGAACGTATCGCCATTCGTCGCCTTCACCTCGAAGACACCGTCGCCGATTTCCAGGATCGAAATATCGAACGTGCCGCCGCCAAGGTCGTAGACCGCGATCGTTCCCGCTTGCTTCTTGTCGAGACCGTAGGCAAGCGCCGCCGCCGTCGGCTCGTTGATGATGCGCAGAACCTCAAGACCGGCGATCCGGCCCGAGTCTTTCGTCGCCTGGCGTTGCGCGTCGTTGAAGTACGCGGGCACCGTGATGACGGCCTGCGTGACCTTCTCGCCGAGATAGGCTTCCGCCGTCTCTTTCATTTTCTGCAGCGTGTAGGCCGAGACCTGCGACGGCGAGAGTTTTTCGTTATCGCGGCCCAGCACCCACGCGTCGGCGTTGTCGGCTTTGATGATCTTGTAGGGCACCATCCCGATGTCCTTCTGGGTCATCGGATCTTCGAACTTGCGCCCGATCAGGCGCTTAATCGCAAAGTAGGTGAATTCGGGGTTCGTGACGGCTTGGCGCTTGGCGGCCTGACCGACCAGCCGCTCGCCGTCCTTGGTGAAGGCGACGATTGAGGGGGTCGTTCGCGCACCCTCGGCATTCTCGATCACCTTTGGCTGCGAGCCTTCCATAATGGCCACGCACGAATTCGTGGTGCCAAGGTCGATCCCGATGACTTTACCCATGCTTCAAAACCTCTCTTCTTCGGCGGATGATCCGGGGCCCTCGAACCTGAGGCGCCCACTGCCATCCCCACCCAAATCAGTTGGAACGCTTGTCGATTATCCCGCAAATTTCTGCGGGTTCGAGGGCAGATATAGGGGTCGCCCCCCCAGGCCGCAACTGCTGGTCCGCGCCAAAATTCGTGATTTTCTAGCCCTTTGCGTCAGGCGTAAGCTGTGCGCGTCAAAATGACGAGGAGGCCGACCATGTCACGTCGAGTGGGTTGGGCCGCGTTCTTGGCCTCAGTAACATCGCTATTGACCCTTACGGGCGCGCAAGCGGATGCCGCACGTCCGACCTACGCCTGCTTCTCGCCGCAAAACGCGGCCGTCATTGGGCGCTTGGGGGCGAATGACCCGAGCGTGCGCTACGGCTTTGAAAGCGGTGAATGCTTGGCGCTCGCACCCGGCACACGCATTGGAGAGGTCGAGCATGTCGGCGCCCTCTGGCGTTTTCGCGCGCTAGGTGCCCAGCCCTACCTCTATGCCGCCGATTGGGCGGCGGGCTTTGTGCCTGTCGCCGTTCAAGGTCCGCCTGGGTTCGAGCGCTACCTACCCGTAACCGGTCGCCTGCTGGCGATGGGCCGGTCGTTCTCCGAGTGCTACGCGGCCGTCGAACGATTGGACAAGCGGGGTGAGGATCTAAGTCGCCGGTGGAACGCGTATTGGGCCCGAAGCCGAACCAACCTAAACGGCGCAAGCCCTGTCGTCATGATTTACGTTGCGAATGAAGGCCCGCGCTTGTTTGCGGAGATCGACCAGTACAAGCGCGAGGAAGCGGGGCTGCGCAATCGCTGCGGCGCGGTAACCTCTATGGAAGCAGACCAAGACTTCGTCGTCTTCACCCGCTCCGCCCAGTACAGCTGAGCGGCGCGAATCCGGCTATTTGGCGCCAGCTTCCAAGGCTGGCGCCAAATATTTCAGACCGATCAATTCTTGACCCCGGCCACACATTCGCCATTGAGCCACCCCACATAATGGGCGCATGGCAAGGGAAGTTTCGGGGTTCAGGCGATGACGTCAAATTTTGTCGTTCACAGATTGAGCGTTGCGGCCGCTTCGGTCGCCGCCACGGCGGGGCCAAGCGCCGCCAATATCATCGCACGTACGCCGACGATCTCGGGCAACGGATGGGTCGCGCTCGGGATCCTGGGCGTATTCATCGGCACGGTCTACATGCTGATCGCCGGTGCGTTGCACGTTGAGCGCCGCGACGCGCGCTTAGGGCGCCGCTCAGACAGCGATAGCCGCTGGTTCGGCGTCTTCTCGCAAGACGGTGACGGTGATGATGACGGCCACCACGGCCACGGCGGCGGGAGCTGAGTTTCTATTTCGGCGCAGGATTGCCGTTGCCGGGCGCCGCATCGGTGTTGTCTTCGCCGGATGAAGCGGGCGGCGTTGTCGATACCGCAACGATCGCTTCGCGCAACAAGCGCCCGCCGATCATGTAGCCCTGCTGTGCGACGGCAAGAATCGTTCCCGGCGGATGCTCGCGGCTCGGCACCTCGGCGACGGCCTGGTGCAGGTTTGGATCGAAACGCTTCCCCTGCGCGTCGATACGCTTGATCCCGTGCCGCTCTAAGATCGTAAAGAGCTCGCGCTGTGTCGCCTCGATGCCGGTCACGACGGAGGCAACCTCTTTCGGCATCGACGCACGCACATCGGGTTTCAACGCCTCGAACGCGCGCGAGAAATTGTCCACCACGTTCAAGAGATCGCGGGCGAACTTCCCGAATGCGAACTGCGCGGCGTCTACCTTCTCGCGTTCGGCCCGCTTACGCACGTTCTCGACTTCGGCCACGGCGCGTAAGTAACGGTCTTTCAGATCCGCGACCTCTTGCTGAAGTCCCGCGATCTGCGCAGCCTCGCGCGCGATATCGGCGCTCGTCAGGTCCAGCGTCTCGTCGTTCGCCGGATCGACGTTTGGGCCCAGGTTGGGCTGTGTAGGGTCGTTTCCGTTACGCGGCTTGTTCATTGTCTCAAAGACTTCCGTTCATTTCTGCTGGCTGATCAACCGGCTAATCACGCGAGCGGTGTAGTCGACCATTGGCACGATCCGCGCGTAGTTGACGCGGGTCGGCCCGATCACGCCGATCACGCCGACGACCCGATGCGATTCATCCGAATAGGGCGCTGCAATCACCGACGAACCCGACAACGAATAAAGATTGTTTTCGGCGCCGATGAAGATGCGCACGCCGTCGCCTTGTTTCGCAAGCTCAAGCAATTGGATCAAGTCGTTCTTGCGGTCGATGTCGTCGAACAACTGTCGGATGCGCTCAAGCTCGCCGGTTGCACCGACATCTTCCAGCAACCGCGCCTGGCCGCGCACGATGAGCGAGGGCGTCGTGCTCTGCAACCCGCCCCATTCGGCAAGTCCGGCCGCAACAAGTTTCGTCGCAAGTCCGTCGAGCTCGGCCTTCTGCGTCGTGAGTTCACTCAGGATTTCACTGCGCGCTTCTTCCAGCGTCCGCCCGCGCATCCGCGCGCTCAAATAGTTCCCGGCCTCGATGAAATTCGAAGGCGTGAGGCCCAGCGGCGTCTCGACGATCCTGTTCTCGACCGACCCGTCTTCGCCGACCATGATGACGAGGGTCCGTTGCGGCGCGAGCGGCACGAACTCGACATGCTTCAGCGTGGGATCGCGCTTCGGCGTGACGACCAAGCCCGCACACTGGCTCAAGCCCGAAAGCATCGCCGACGCCTGCATCAACACGTCGTCAAGCTTGAGCCCGCTCGCTGCAAGCTGGCCTTCAATTCCCTTGCGCTCCTCCGGCGCCAGATTGCCGACTTCCAGCAACCCGTCGACGAACATGCGAAGCCCAAGCTGCGTCGGCACGCGCCCGGCGCTCGTATGCGGCGCCTCAAGCAAGCCCGCATGCTCCAAGTCCGACATCACGTTGCGGATCGACGCCGGGGACAACGTAAGGCTGCCGCGCTGCGCCAAGGTGCGCGATCCAATCGGCTCGCCCGTCTCAAGGTACGTCTCGACGATCGTCCGAAAGATGTCGCGCGAACGTTCCGACAGTTCGCCCACTTGGCTTAGCGTTGGTACTTTGGAGCTGGGCCGTTCGTTCATTACTGCTCGTTTCAGCCAGGATTTCTGCGGCCGTTGCAGGGCCGCAAGCGCCAGGCTACGTAAAGGCTAAGCCCCCAAACTTCAAGGCAAGGAACCTACCATGCGACCCTCCGGCCGCCGCGCGGACCAGTTGCGCGAAGTCACCCTCGAACCTGGCGTTTCC
>JANNEL010000556.1:0-7437 GCA_031378595.1 Alphaproteobacteria bacterium | reverse complement strand
ATTCATACGTTCATTTCCACGAGCCCGGTCCACATGAAGCACAAGCTTCAGATGGAACCACATCAGGTGCTGGAAGCTGTGATCGGCAGCGTGACGCGTGCGCGTAACCACGTCGAAGACGTCGAGTGGTCGGCCGAAGATGCGACACGCACGGAGTTCGAGTTCCTGTGCCGCTGCGTCGAAGCCGCGATCAAAGCCGGTGCCACGACGATCAATATTCCTGACACAGTCGGTTATGCGATCCCGTCCGAGTATGGGGCGCTGATCCGTGCGCTGATTACCAAGGTGCCTGGGGCGGAGAAGGTTGCGTTCTCCACGCACTGCCACAACGATTTGGGCCTCGCGGTCGCGAACTCGCTGGCGGGCGTTGCCGCCGGTGCGCGGCAGGTCGAGTGCACGGTGAACGGCATCGGCGAGCGGGCGGGCAATGCCGCGCTCGAAGAGATCGTCATGGCGCTCAAAGTGCGCTCCGACATTTTGCCCTTCGCCTCCGGCATCGACAGCGTGACGATCTCGCGTGCGTCGAAGATGGTGTCGAACGTCACAGGGTTCCCGATCCAGTTCAATAAGGCCATCGTGGGCAAGAACGCCTTCGCGCACGAGTCGGGCATTCACCAGGATGGGATGCTGAAGCACACGCAGACCTACGAGATCATGACGCCGGAGTCGGTTGGCGTAGCGAAGACATCGTTGGTGCTGGGCAAGCTTTCCGGGCGCCACGCGTTCAAGGACAAGCTTGAGGCGATGGGTTACGAGCTGGGCTCGAACGCGCTTGAAGATGCTTTCAAGAAGTTCAAGGACCTCGCGGACAAGAAGAAGCACGTGTTCGACGAGGATATTGCGGCGCTTGTCGACGACGAGATCGCGCGCGGCCAGGATCGCATTCAGTTCGTCAACATGCGCGTTGTGGCCGGTACGTTCGGACCGCAGAGTGCGGAACTCGAATTGTCGGTCGATGGCCAGACACGGCTTGGCGTGGCACGCGGCGATGGGCCGGTCGATGCGATTTTCAACGCGATCAAGATGCTGTTCCCGCACGACGCGCAACTCATGATCTTCGAGGTGCACGCGGTGACCGAGGGCACGGATGCGCAGGCAGGCGTGACCGTGCGACTTGGCGAGGACGGCAGAAGCGTGACTGGACGCGCGTCGGATACCGACACGCTGGTCGCGGCGGCGAAAGCCTATGTGCATGCATTGAACAAGCTTCTCGTGAAGCGGACGAAGGCAGCGCCTGAGGCACTGGTCGCTTTGCGAGGCGTGTAAAGACAACAACCAGCGTGCGGGCATCTTGGCGGATGCCCGCCGAATAAGGGCGGAGAAAGAAGCCGATGTTTTCGAGTTTGCTTGGAATGCTGTCGTCCGACATGGCGATCGATCTTGGGACGGCGAACACGCTGGTCTACGTGAAGGGCCGCGGGATCGTGCTGAACGAACCTTCGGTCGTCGCCATCATGAACAAAGGCGGCAAGAAGCAGGTGCTTGAGGTCGGCAATGCTGCCAAGATGATGCTGGGCCGCACGCCCGGCAACATCGAAGCGATCCGCCCGATGCGCGACGGCGTGATCGCCGACTTCGAAGTGGCCGAGGAGATGATCAAGCACTTCATCCGCAAGGTTCACAATCGCCGGTCGTTTGCGAACCCGATGATCATTATCTGCGTGCCGTCGGGGGCGACCGCGGTCGAACGGCGCGCCATTCAAGAGTCGGCGCTTTCGGCCGGTGCGCGGCGTGTCTATTTGATCGAAGAGCCGATGGCGGCAGCGATCGGCGCGAACCTTCCGGTGACGGAGGCGACGGGCTCTATGATCGTCGATATCGGCGGCGGCACGACGGAAGTGGCCGTGCTGTCGCTCGGTGGCATCGTCTATGCGCGCTCGGTGCGCGTGGGCGGCGACAAGATGGACGAGGCGATCATTTCTTACATTCGCCGGCACCACAATTTGCTCGTCGGCGAAGCGTCGGCTGAGCGGATCAAGAAGGAAGTCGGCTGTGCTCGCGCGCCGGAAAAGGCGCAGGAAACGCGGATCACGATCAAGGGCCGCGACCTTCTGAACGGCGTGCCGAAGGAAATCACGCTCAGCCAGGCGCAGATCGCCGATGCGCTCCAGGAACCGGTCAGCCAGATTATCGAGGCCGTGAAGGTCGCGCTCGAAGCGACGCCGCCCGAACTTGCGGCCGACATCGTGGACAAGGGCATCGTGTTGACCGGTGGCGGTGCGCTGCTATCGAATCTCGACCAAGTGTTGCGCGACGAAACGGGCCTACCCGTCTCGATTGCAGACGAACCGCTGTCTTGCGTGGCGCTGGGAACCGGCAAGGTTTTGGAGCACATCAACACGCATAAGCAGGTGCTTTCCTCGGTGTATTACTGATCCTATTGTGACGGGCGGCGCGGATTCGTGGGATCCTTCGCGCCGGATGACTTGAAGGGTTCGTGTTAACTGATGGCGTGGGACCGCAAGCGCCGAAGAGGTTTCGATTCGGGGCCCCTTGGGTTCATTACCCGGAATCTCTCAATCGCGTTCTTGGTCGTGGTTGCGTTCGTGGCGCTTGTGGTCGCACGGGCGCAAGACGGCATTTTCGATGGCGTGCGCGAGACCGTGACCGACGCAACGGCGCCGGTGATGGAAGTGGTCGCGGTGCCTGCCTCGGAGTTCAAGCGCTGGAGCGACGGCGTCAGTTCGTTCTTCTCGGTCTACGAAGAAAATCAGCGCCTGCGCGAAGAGAATGCGCGGCTGCAGACGAACCTGACCGAGCTTGCCGAGCTTCAACGAAAGACGCGGCGCTATGAGGAATTGCTGAAGGTTCGCCCGGACGACGCGATTACGTTTGTCGCGGCGCGTGTGATCGCCGACGCGACCGGTCCGTTTGTGCGGACCGTGCTCGTCAACGCGGGTCGCGAGCAGGGTCTTGCAAAGGGGCAAGCGGTCGTCGACGAGCGTGGGCTTTTGGGTCGCGTGATCACGGCTGGCAATCGGTCGGCGCGCATTTTGTTGCTGACCGATTTGAACAGCCGCATCCCGGTGCTGATCGAGGGATCAAACCTGAAGGCGATTATGGTCGGCGACAATACGAGCAGTCCGGTGCTGGAGTACCTGCCGCCGGGTTCGCGCATCACTGCCGGCGCGCGGATCGTGACGACGCCCGATGGCGGCGTGTTCCCGCCTGGGATCGCGGTCGGCAAAGTGTCCGATTCGAAGTCGCCGCGCGTCGAACTCTTCACGGGCGAGGCGCGCGCCGACTTTGTGCGCATTTTGAAGTACATGCCTTCGGTCGACGTCGACCAAGCGCCGCCGGAGCCGTTGCCCGGTGCGATCGCGCCGAAGGAGGGCGCGGCAACCGGCGCACCTACTCAGCCGGCCGCAGCCACGCCGACGACGCCGAAGACGACGCCCGTCGCGGCGCTGTTGCCCGGATGAAGGGCGCACTCGATGCTTGAGTATCTGCAGATCGGGATTTTGTGGGCGGCGCGCCAGGTTTGGTATTCGATGCCACTCCTGATCACGCTCGTCGCGTTGCTGCTGGCACTGGCGCCACTCAATCTGTTCCAAGGCTACGCGCCAGCGCCGGACATCGTGCTTGCGTCGGTTTTCTTTTGGGCGATCTTTGGGCCGCAATTCTTGCCGGCTTGGGCCGTGTTCGTCTTGGGGCTCACGCAGGATTTTGCGACCGGGGCGCCAATCGGTTTTTGGGCGTTGATCTACCTGTCGGCTTACGGTTTTTCCCTGTCGCAGCGTGTATTCTTTTTCGGGCGCACGGTGCGCGGCGTGTGGTTGGGGTTTGCGATCGTCGCAATCGTCACCGCCTTTGCGACGTGGATCGCGGGATCGACCTATTTCATGCGTTGGCTGCCGCTTGGGCCGATCATGCTGCAGGCGGCGGTTTCGATCATTGTGTTTCCGCTTGTCGCCAAGACGTTTCTCTTCGTGCGCGGGTTCTTGACCACCGCGCGCGAGGCATTGTGAGGCGGCGATGAGCGACGGCCGCGAAAGTGTACGCTACCGAGCCTTCTCCCGCCGGACGGCGATCCTTTCGTCGGGGACGCTTGGGCTCTTCACGCTGTTGACGGGGCGGATGTTCCAACTCTCGGTGTTGCAGCGCGAACAGTTCGCGATGCTGGCCGAAGACAACCGCGTCAACCTGCAGCTGATCGCGCCGCATCGCGGGCGCGTCTACGACCGTATGGGCACAGAACTCGCAAACACGACGCCGAACAACCGTGTGCTCTTAGTGCCGGAGCAGGCGAAAGACCTGCGCGCGGTTCTGGGGCAGTTGTCGCAGCTCATTCCGCTATCGCCGCAGCGCATCGAACGCATCCTGCGAGACGCGTTGCGCAGCAAGGCGTTCAACCCGGTTCTGGTGGCCGAGGGGCTGCGTTGGGAAGAGTTTGCGAGGGTCAATATCAATGCGCCCGATCTGCCCGGCGTGGAAACAGACCAGGGCGAACTTCGGTCGTATCCGTTCGGATCTTGGTTGAGCCATGTGCTCGGCTACGTCGCCGGTGTTACCGATAAGGACATCGAGAAGGAGCCTGAGCTTCTGTCGCTGCCCGGATTTCGCATCGGCCGATCGGGCGTCGAGAAGGCGGCCGACGACGCGCTACGCGGTAAGGCCGGTGCCGCAAGGGTCGAGGTCAACGCGCACGGGCGCGTGATCCGCGAACTCGGCAAGCGCGAAGGGACGCCGGGTCAGGACGTCGTGCTTTCGCTCGACATGGAAGTGCAGAAGATCGCGCAGGAAAAGCTTGCGGGGCAGAGCGGCTCGGTCGTCGTGATGGACGTGAACACGGGCGAGATCATCTCGATCGTCTCGGCGCCGGGGTTCGATCCGAACGCGTTCACGGGCACGGTGTCGTCTGCGATTTGGAAGCAGCTCAACGAAGACGAGTTGAAGCCGCTTTTGAACAAGGCGATCACGGGTATGTATCCGCCTGGGTCGACATACAAGCCCGTTATCGCACTTGCGGCGCTGGCGTCGGGTGCGATGACGCCGCGCGACCGGGTGCATTGCACGGGGTCGCGCGTGCTCGGCAACCATGTCTTCCATTGCTGGAAGCGCGGCGGGCACGGATCGATGGATATGCATCTTGCGATCAAGAACTCGTGCGATAGCTATTTCTACGAATGCGCGCGGCGGGCGGGGATCGATGCGATCGCCGCGATGTCGCACAAGTTCGGCCTCGGGCAGACATATGGGCTTGAGATTCCGGGCGAGAAGGCGGGTCTCATGCCCGATCCCGCCTGGAAGAAGCGCGCGCGCAACGATGTCTGGCGCGACGGCGACACGTTCAATGTGGGCATCGGTCAAGGCGCGGTGCTGACGACGCCGCTGCAGCTTTGCGTCATGGCGGCCAGGCTCGCGAATGGCGGGAAGGCGATCATCCCGCACGTTATCCGTTCGTTCGGCGGTGTCGATCGTCAGCTTGCCGTGCCCACGGATATGGGGCTCAACCCGGAGCATGTTGCGGTCGTGCATAGCGGCATGGACGCGGTGACAAACCAGGGCGGCACCGGTGCCCGCTCGCATATCGACATCGACGGCTTCGATATGGCGGGCAAGACGGGCACGGCGCAGGTGCGCAAGCTGACCGCAGGTTTGCGCGGGCGCAATTCGGATTCGATCCCGTGGAAGTTCCGCGATCATGGGCTCTTCATCGCGTTCGCGCCGGTGGTGGCGCCGCGTTATGCGATCTCGGTCGTGGTCGAGCACGGCGGCGGCGGGTCGAAGGCGGCCGCTCCGATCGCGAAAGAGGTGATGACGGTGGTGGCGCAGCGCGACCCGGCGCGCCAGAAGCTGTTCGTGCCGCCGATGCGCACCGCCTCCGGCCCCGTGGGGAAGGCTTAGCACGATGCCGCTGAACGATACCTACGGATCGACGGGACGCGAACGCAGGTTGATGGGCAAGCTGCGTGCGTTGAACTGGACGCTCGTCGCGTTGATCACGGCGGTGTGCTGCATCGGTTTTGCGCTGCTCTATTCGGTCGCCGGTATGAGCTTCGAGCCGTGGGCGGACCGGCAGATGGTGCGATTTGGCGTCGGGCTCGTTTTGATGATCGGCATTGCGCTTATCGACGTGCGCTGGTGGTTTCAGCTCGCGTATCCGATCTACGGCTTGTCGCTGCTGTTGCTTGTCGCGGTCGAGTTTGTGGGGCGCACGGGTAAGGGCGCGGAACGTTGGATCGACATCGGGCCGTTGCAGCTGCAGCCGTCGGAGTTGATGAAGATCGCGCTGATCTTGGCGCTCTCGCGTTTTCTGCACGGCGTGCTGGTGGACGATGTTTCGCGGCCGACGCGGCTGATCCCGGCGTTGCTGCTGATCGGGTTGCCGGCGGGGCTTGTGTTGCTGCAGCCCAATCTGGGTACCGCGATGATTTTGATCGTGGGCGGGTGCGGGCTCATTTTCCTCGCGGGGTTGAGCTGGAAGATCATCTTGCCGGTGGTGGCGCTGATCGCGGCGGCAGTGCCGGTCGGCTGGGAGTTCGTGCTGAAGGACTATCAGAAGCAGCGCGTGTACACGTTCCTCGACCCTGAGAGCGATCCGTTGGGCGCCGGCTACAACATCACGCAGTCCAAGATTGCGCTGGGTTCGGGCGGGCTCTTCGGTAAGGGCTTCGGCGAGGGCACGCAAAGCCGGCTCAACTTCCTGCCGGAGAAGCAGACGGACTTTATCTTCACGGTCTTGGGTGAGGAGTTCGGGTTGTTCGGGCTTTTGATCCTGATGGGGCTCTATACGGCGATACTGTGGAACGGGGTTGCGATCGCGCTCGACACCCGAAGTCAGTTCGGAAGGCTCGTCGCAATGGGGGTGTGCCTCAACTTCCTGCTCTACATCCTCATCAACACGTCGATGTCGATGGGGCTGATCCCGGTCGTGGGGATTCCGTTGCCGCTGGTCAGCTATGGCGGCACCGCGTTGCTCACGGTGCTGTTCGGGTTCGGGCTTTTGCTCAGCGTGCAGGTGCACCGCGCGGTCGATATCCCGCGGTCGGCGGCGGCGCTGATCTAGCGCGCCTTACTTGGCTCGCACGCGGCGCCAGAACCAGCGGATGCCGAAGAAGCCCAAGAGGAAGACCGGGATCCACGGCAGGATGCCGACGATAAGCGCGAGCACAGCGGCGGCGCTCCCACCCAACACACGCAGCGAGTTTTGCCAGACGTCGCGCACCGGTTGCAGCGCGTCGCTTGCGGTCGACTGAGCTTCGAACGAGATCGAGAGGTTTTCCTTGGCGATGCGTTCGGCGAGATCGCGACGTTGCGCTTCGATGCCTTCGATCTCGGCTTGCGTGCGGGAGATTTCGCCTTCGATTTTGATCAGGTCGTCGGTCTTCGAACCGCCGCGTTTGGAGAGTTCCATCATGCGGTCGCGGTAGTTCGTGAGCTGCGCCAGGCGGCTTTCGATGTCCTTTACTTGGTTCGTGACGTTTTGCGCGTTGG
>JANNEL010000511.1:0-1784 GCA_031378595.1 Alphaproteobacteria bacterium | reverse complement strand
CTGTGCGATATTGGCGGCAGCGGGGTTTACGGGATCGACGGGCTTGAGAACCCGCGCTGGGAGCGGGTTCGCTCGCCGTGGGGCGACGCGTCGGACGAGTTGTTGTTCGGCCGGCTTCAGGGCGTCGACATGGTGTTCCTGCCGCGGCACGGGCGCGGGCACGTTCACTCGCCGACCAGTATCAACTATCGCGCCAACATCGACGTGCTGAAGCGCGTGGGTGTCACCGACGTGATCTCGGTGTCGGCGTGCGGGTCGTTCAAGCAAGAACTTCCACCGGGCATGTTCGTGCTCGCGGATCAGTTCATCGACCGCACGTTCGCGCGCGAGAAGTCGTTCTTCGGGCCAGGCTTCGTCGCGCATGTCTCGCTCGCGCATCCGGTGTGTCCGCGCCTTGTCGGCGCGCTGACCGACGCGGCTAAGGAAGCATCGATCGAGCATGTCGTGGGCGGTACGTATCTCGCGATGGAAGGGCCGCAGTTCTCGACGCTCGCCGAATCCAACCTTTACCGCTCCTGGGGCTGCAGCGTGATCGGCATGACCGCGATGCCCGAAGCGAAGCTCGCGCGGGAGGCAGAACTCCCCTACGCAATCGTCGCCATGGTCACGGACTACGATTGCTGGCATCCGGACCACGATCACGTGACGGTGGAGCAAGTCATAAAGGTGTTGAACGGCAATGCCGAGCGCGCACGGACGTTGCTGAAGCGCGCGGCGCCGAAGCTCGGACCGAAGCGCACGCCGTCGCCGCTCAATATCGAACACACGCTCGACACAGCGCTGATCACAGCACCGGAGAAGCGCGATCCCGTTCTCTTTGCGAAACTCGATGCGGTCGCCGGCCGCGTTCTCAAGAAGGCTTGAACCCCGATGGACTTCAAATCCGTTATCCGCACGATCCCCGATTATCCCAAGCCGGGCATCATGTTTCGCGACGTGACGACATTGCTGGGCAATGCGCGCGCGTTTCGCACGACCGTCGATCTACTTGTGCAGCCTTATGCGGGCATGCGGATCGACAAAGTCGCCGGGATCGAGGCGCGTGGGTTTATTATCGCGGGCGCGGTTGCGCACCAGCTTTCCGTCGGCTTCGTGCCGGTGCGCAAGAAGGGCAAGCTGCCCTGGAAGACGATCGCGCAGACCTACGACCTCGAGTACGGCACTGATACCGTCGAGATTCACGAAGACGCGGTGCAGAAGGGCGAGAACGTGCTGCTCGTCGACGACTTGATCGCGACCGGTGGCACCGCGGAAGCCGCGATCAAGCTCATCGAAAAGGCGGGCGGCAACGTCGTCGGCTGCAGCTTCATCATCGACCTGCCGGAGCTCAAGGGCCGGCGGCGGCTCGAGCGGTTGGGCAAGAAGGTGCTGAGCCTGGTGGAGTTTGAAGGCCATTGAACATTCACGGGCGCCACTACCGGACGATTTGGGTCGCGGGTGACGGGTGGTCGATCGAGGTGATCGATCAGACCAAGCTTCCGTTCGCGTTCGTGACGAAGCGGCTTGCGAGCGCGGACGAGGCGGCCGAAGCGATCAAGTCGATGGTCGTGCGCGGGGCGCCGTTGATCGGAGCGACTGGCGCTTACAGGCTTTGCATGGCGTTGCGTCGGGATGCGTCGGACGAGGCGCTGGAGCGGGCGTACGACACGCTTGTCAAGACGCGGCCGACCGCGATCAATCTCAAATGGGCGCTCGACGAGATGATGGCGTCCGTGCGCAATCAGCCGAAGGAACGGCGGGTTGCCGCGTCCTATGCGCGCGCGGCACAGCTTTGCGACGACGAC
>JANNEL010000478.1:0-8555 GCA_031378595.1 Alphaproteobacteria bacterium | reverse complement strand
CGCACCTGCAAACGGCGCAGCCGATCACGTTTGGGCACCATTTGCTGGCCTATGTGGAGATGGCGGCGCGGGACCGGGCGCGCTTTGCGTCCGCGCGGACCTGCACGAACGATTCGCCGCTCGGGTCGGCGGCGCTTGCGGGCACCTCGTTTCCGCTGGACCGCGACGCGACGGCGCATGGTTTGGGCTTCATGCGACCGATGCGTAACTCGCTCGACGGCGTTTCCGCGCGGGACTTTGCGCTGGAATTCTTGAGCGCCTGCGCGATTGCGGCGACGCATTTGTCGCGGTTTGCGGAAGAGATCGTGCTGTGGAGTTCGCCCGCCTTCAAGTTCATCGCGCTGTCGGACGCGTTTTCGACGGGCTCCTCGATCATGCCGCAGAAGCGCAACCCGGATGCAGCGGAACTCGTGCGGGCGAAGTGCGCACGGGTGACCGGGTCGTTGGTGACGCTGCTTGGCGTGATGAAGGCGCTGCCGCTCGCCTATGCGAAGGACATGCAGGAAGACAAAGAGGCTGTGTTCGACGCTGCCGATTCGGTGGCGCTGGCGTTGGCCGCGATGACGGGGATGGTGGGCGACCTCCAGGTCAACGAGATTGCAATGCGCAAGGCCGCCGGCGAGGGGTATTCGACCGCGACCGATATCGCCGATTGGATCGTGCGGGTCTTGAAAAAGCCGTTCCGCGAGGCGCACCACATTACCGGGCGCATCGTCGCGCTGGCGGAAGCGCGCGGCTGCGGGCTCGCCGATTTGACGTTGAAGGAGCTGCAATCGGTTGAGCCCGGTATCATCGCCGATATACAGTCCGTCTTGAGTTTGGACGCATCGGTCGCCAGCCGCACGAGCTTCGGCGGTACGGCACCGGAACGGGTCCGCGAACAGGTTCGTTATTGGCAGGAGCAGCTCAAATGATCGTGCGTGTGTTGATGGTCGCGGCGCTTGTCGCCGGGTTGGGCGTCTCGGCCTGCGGGAAAAAAGGGCCGTTGGAGCCGCCCAAGCCGAGCGTGATGCAGATTCGTTAGAAGCCTAGGCGCTTACGAATGGGCGATGATTCGTAGAAGGCCACCACTTCCGCCTCGGCTTGCCGAACGTCCAGCCAGAAGCCGTCGCCAAGCCGCTTGCGCTTGAAGAACGAATTGGCGTGCCAATCGAAGCACGCCTTAAGCGCCGCCTCGTGTCGGGCAAGTTCGGCAAGGTATGGTGTGAGCGGAAGACCAGCATGCGCGATGCCGCAGAGCATCGCGTCGATTTGCGACCCGCCGACATATTGGTCCTGACCGGCTAGCGATTCGAGTTCAGCTATCGTGTCGGCGAACCACAAGTCTATTACGCGTTGCACCGCTTGTTTCCGGCTGTTCGGCCAGGCATCCCATTGCGCCAGTTTTAACTTGTCGAGAAGAACCTGCGGCGACGGCCACCAGTCCTGCGCCGTGGCCACATCGAGCAAGCGCGGCAGGAAATATGAGAAGTCTCGCTCGTCGCCCATCGTTAGAAACAACGAACAGCCATAGTTGCTGAGCTCGTCCGGCGCGAGATCGCGGAGGCTCTTGGCCAGCAACATGCAGACCTCTTTCGGGTCGGTGCAGCACGGGCACCCCTCGATCGTCCGCGGTTTGGGCTCGCGGAATTCAACGTAAAGCGCTTCGACGGCGTCGTGTAGCTGTGGCGAACGCATCTTCCTAAGCGACGCGCCTTCTGCTCGGCTTGATCAAAACTTCCGCCGGAATACCGAGCTTGGTGTGCAGGCGGCGAATCATTTCGATCGACAAACCGCGCTTGCGGCCCAACACCTCGGCTATACGCGTGCGTGTGCCGATGATGCCCTCGAGGTCCTTGCGCGTGAGGCCCTGGCTCTCCATACGGAATTTGATCGCCTCTACCGGGTCGGGCGGGTCCATGGGAAAGCGCTTGGCCTCATAGGCATCGATCAGTGTTGCGATCACGTCCAGGCGGTCGCCCTTCGCTGTACCCAGTTTCGAGCCCCAAAGACGCCCGACTTCTGCGAGAGCCGCTTCGTAGTCCGCATCCGTGCGGATCGGTTTCACGTCAGCCATCGTAATCCACCTTCAACACGTCGATGTTGTCGTAGTCCTTGTGCGTTCCAATCCACTTGATCCACACGATTCCTTTCTCGAAGTCCACGGCGACGACCAGCCGATAGTCGTTGCCTTTGATATTGAAGACGATCCTCTCTGACGAAACGATGCTTGCCGTTGCATAGAGGCGCTTCACGTCCCCAGCGTTTCGCCACTGGGCTTTGCGGACTTCATCAAACCACGCGTCCAGGGCCGCCTTAAGGGCTTGATGGTCCTTGCGTCCGGCGCGCGAGGCAACGAACTCCCGCAACGTTCGTCGCGCAATGATCCGCATACTCATTTCTACCATGCGCCCATTTTGGGCGCAAGTGCCATTTGAACAGCGACGGTTGGACTGTTATCAACCAATCATGAACCATTTCGACTATCGCGACGGTGCCTTGTGCGCCGAGGACGTGTCGCTTTCGGAGATCGCGGCCGCTGTCGGGACGCCGTTTTATTGCTATTCAACGGCGACGCTTGAGCGGCACTTTCGGGTGTTTTCGGAGGCGATGCCGAAGGGGGCGTTGGTTGCCTATGCCGTGAAGGCGAACGGGAGCTTGGCCGTCATCAAGACGTTGGCGAAGCTAGGTGCGGGCGCGGACATTGTTTCGGGCGGGGAGTTGAAGAAGGCGCTCGCGGCGGGCGTTCCCTCCTCGAAGATCGTGTTCTCGGGGGTCGGTAAGACGCGCGGCGAGATGGCGGCGGGGTTGGATGCCGGCATCTATCAGTTCAACGTCGAGGGGGAGGAAGAGCTCGACGTTTTGAGCGAGGTGGCTTCGTCGAAAGGGGCGACGGCTTCGGTTGCGCTACGGGTCAATCCCGATGTCGATGCGAAGACGCTTGCGAAGATTTCGACAGGCAAGGCCGAGAACAAGTTCGGGATCGCGTGGTCGCGCGTGAAGGGTGCGTTTGCGCACGCGGCGAAGTTGCCTGGCATTAACGTGGCCGGTGTTGCTTTGCACATCGGTAGCCAGATTACGGAGCTGGGGCCTTATCGCGAGGCGTTTGCGAAGGCTGTTGCGCTGGTCAAAAGTCTGCGTGCCGACGGCTATCACATTTCACGGATCGACCTCGGCGGCGGCTTGGGCGTCCCCTACAACGATAAGATGGCGCCGCCGTTGCCGGAGAATTACGGCGCCGTGGTGCGCGAGGCGGTGGCGGGGCTCGATGCGCAGCTGATCGTGGAACCCGGGCGGCTGATCACGGCGAATGCGGGCGTGCTGGTTTCGCAGGTGCTCTACGTGAAGCGCGGCGAGGCGAAGGAGTTCCTTGTCCTCGACGCCGGAATGAACGATTTGATCCGCCCTGCCCTTTACGATGCCTGGCACGACATCGTGCCGGTGCGGCACACGTCAGCACAACGCAAGGTTTACGACGTGGTGGGCCCCGTTTGCGAAAGCACGGACCTTTTCGCACGGGATCGTGAATTACCCGCCGTTTCCGCCGGGGATTTGGTTGCCATACTTTCGGCGGGTGCCTATGGCGCAGTGCAGGCGTCCAGTTACAATGCCCGCGGTTTGGCCCCGGAAGTGCTTGTTAAGGGTCGCCAATTTGCGGTCACACGGCCGCGGCAGACTGTCGACGATATGATTGCGCAGGAGCGCTGGCCGAACTGGCTCTAGGCGCCCCTGCTTGAGGTAAAGCGTTTGGCCGACGAGAGTTTGCATATCACAGAGGACGACAAGGGCGGTGGACTGCCCAGGATCGTGCAGCGGCACGTGTGGCTTTCGTGGGCCTCGCTGTCGGCGGAACGGTTTTGGCCGCTTCTGTGGCCGGCGGGTGGGGTCGTCGGGCTCTTTGTCATTCTGGCCCTCGCGAATGTGTTCGTTTACCTGCCCGAGTGGCTGCACCTTTTGAGCCTTGTCGGGTTTATCGCCGCGACCGGTTGGGCGGTGATGCATTCGATGAAATCGACGTCGGTGCCGTCGCGCTCGCAAGCCGTGCGTCACTTGGAGCAATCGAGCGGGCTTGAACATCGGCCGCTGAGCGCGCTGGAAGACAAGCCCGCGACCGGCAACGACGACGATACGAAGCGCCTTTGGCACGCGCACCGGCAATGGGTTTTCGATCATATCAACCGGCTGAAGGTCGCTTGGCCGCGGCTGTCGCTGGCGGCGCGCGATCCTCAGGCGCTGCGCATTTTGATTTCGCTCGTGATCTTGGCGCTGGCCGTTGCCAATTGGTCTGAGGTGCCGTCGCGGTTGGCGGCTGCCCTGTCGCCCGGATGGGCGCAAGGGAACGGACCTTCAACGTTTGAGGCCTGGGTCACGCCGCCGCCCTACACGGGCGAGGCGCCGCAGCATCTGACCGCAAACACGCAGTCGGACGGCGTTGCGGTCACGATCCCGAAGGGTTCCGTGCTGACCGTGCGCACGCATGGCGATGCGTCGGCGGTGTTGCGCGTCGGCTCGCTGGGCACGTCGATGCCGCCGCAGACGCGGCCGGAGTTCATGCCGGCGGGTGGCGATGCGCGCGATGCGAAGCTTTCGCTTGAGCAAGACATGACGGTGCGCCTTTCCGTCAACGCGTCGCAGACGGCGATCTGGCGTCTGTCGGTGAAGACAGACACGCCGCCGAAGATCGAATTCAAGACGCCGTTGCAGATCACGAACGCGCAGTCGCTGAAGTTCAACTATGTGATCAAGGACGATTACGGCGTCTCGGCTGCGTCGGCGGAGATCGCGCTCGACCATCAGTCGTCGCCGTCGGATCGCAAAGGCCCGAAGCCGCTTGCGTTCGAGTTGCCGCTGCCGCCGTCGCCCGCGCGTGAAGGCGATGCGACGATATTCAAAGACCTGACGGCGCATGTGTGGGCCGGACTGCCGGTGACCGTCACGCTGGTCGCGCGGGACGAGGCTGGCCATACGACGAAGTCGAAGCCGGTGAAAATCGTGCTGCCGGAGCGGCGGTTTAAAGAATTGCTGGCGCGCGCCTTGATCGAGCAACGCCGGAGCCTCGCACGCGATCCGTCGACCGCGCCTTATGTCGCCAAGGGGCTTGACGCACTTTCGATTGCGCCAGAGCGGTTCACGCCGGATCAGCGGATTTATCTGGGTTTGCGCACGGCCTACTACATGGTGTCGCGCGCGCAGAACAGCACCGAGTTGACGCCGGTGCAGCAGCTCTTGTGGGACATGGCGTTGAAGGTCGAAGAGGGCGACGCGCCGCTCGCGCAAGAGGAATTGCGCTCCGTGCAGCAGAAGCTGATGGACGCGCTGGCACGCGGCGCGCCGGAAGCCGAGATCGAGGCCTTGATGGCCCGCTTGCGCGCGGCGATGGAGCGCACGCTCAAAGCCATGGCCGAAAATGCCAAGGGCCAAAGCCCGATGACGCAAGGGATGGGCGGGCAGATCGTGCGGGCGCAGGACCTGCAGTCGATGCTCGATCAGATTCAGAATTTGGCGAAGCAGGGTTCGCGCGCGGCGGCGCAACAGCTGCTGTCGCAACTGCAAGACATGCTCGAGAATATGCAGATGGCCGGCGGCGGTCAGATGACGGGCGAGCAGAAGTCGGCGACGGAATCGCTTGAGAAGCTCGGCCAGATGATCGGGCGGCAGCGCGCCTTGATGGACAAGACGTTCCGCGAGCAGCAACAAGCACTCGAGTCGGGCGTGAAGAAGCCGTCGGGCTTGAAGAGCGAGCAGGAGAAGCTCAGCAATGAACTGAGCGCCATGATGAAGAAGGGTGCGCCGGGCGAGATGACCCAAGCGCTGCGCCGCGCGCAAGACGCGATGGACGATGCGGCCGACAAGCTTGCCAATGGCGAACTCGGCAGTGCCGGCGAAAATCAACAGAAGGCGATCGACGAGTTGCGCAAAGGCGGCGAGGCGGTTGCGAAGCAGCTTCTGCAGCAGATGCAGGCGCAAGGCGCGGTTGGGCCTGGCCAAGGTATCGGCCAAGGCGAGAACGAAGATCCGTTCGGGCGGCCGCAGGCGTCCTACGGGCCGTCGTTCGGGGGCTCCGTGAAAGTGCCGGACAAGCTCGACATTCAAAAGGCGCGCGAGATTCTGGAAGAGCTGCAGCGCCGTGCCGCCGAACGCGGGCGGCCGCTCAACGAGCTTGAGTATATCGACCGGTTGCTCAGGCGGTTTTGATCAAAACAATCAGTGGAGTGAGCGCATGCGTGTTTCCCGGCGTGCATTGATGATTGGTGGCGCCGCCGCGACTGGTCTGGCCGTGGCTTCGGAACGTGCGCCGGCGGCCGATGCAACGCTCGCGCAAGCGATCGATGCGGCCGTCGGCGAAGCGATTGCGGCCCACGCATGCCCTGGCGTTCAAGTCGCGGTGGCAAGGCACGGGACCGTGTTGTTTTCGCGCGGCTATGGGTTCGGCGAGGTTGTCCAAAAGCTTGCAGTCAACGAGCGGAGCGTTTTTCGGATCGGCTCCCTGACCAAGCAGTTCACCGCGGCGGCGATCATCAAGCTCGCGGCACAGGGCAAGGTGACGCTCGATGCGCCGGTTGCCGCGCACCTTCCGTTCATGGGCAGACTTGCCCCGCTGACGCTGCTCGAACTCATGCACCACACAGCGGGGCTGCACAGCGACGAGAGCGACAGCTCGTCGCCGCAAGGTCCGAACGGTCCGCGCACGCAGGTCGCCATTGCCGAAGAAATCGCGGCGCAGAAGGCGCCGTTCGACTTTCCGCCCGGAACGGCCTGGCTTTACAGCAACGCGAACTACATCGTGCTCGGTGCTGCGATCGAAGCGGCGACGGGAAAGCCGTTGGCGCAGGCGCTATCCGACCTCGTCTTCATGCCGCTTGGGCTGAATGCGACCGCGATGGATCGCTCCGGCGGTGCCGCTGCCGGTCAGGTCACGGGATACTCGCAAACAGAGAGCAAGGACGCGCCGTTCCAATCGGCCGCTTACATCGAAATCTCCGACACGGGCGGTGCGGGTGCGATGCGGGCGACGGCGCTCGATCTGTGCCGCTGGCACGCGGCTCTACTCTCGCACAAGCTGTTTGGGCCGGAGGAACTCGCGATCATGCTGGCTGCAGGCAAGTTGCGCGACGGCCGCGTTAGCGGTGCCAATCGCTTTTCGCCCGACGACGCGCACTATGGCGAAACGCAATATGCGGGCGGGCTTTTGGTCACCGCCACGGAAGGGCCGAAGCGCAACATTCTCCACTACGGCGCGATCAATGGATTCGCCTCAGTTCTGCAAACGTGGCTCGATAGCGGAATCACGATGGCCGTGCTGTGCAACGGCGATATCGGCCCGGCGACTCCGTTTCGCGGTATCCGTCAGGCGATCGTCACGCGGTTGTTGAGCTGACCGGTAATGAGGCCAGACTGAGTTGGTGACGGCGGAAGTATTCCGACTGGGCAAAACGGGCGATCAGCGGCGTCAAAATCCCGGCATCGATTTGGATCGTGTCAGCCGCGCGGCGGAGCGCGGGCGGCCGATCAACGAGCTCGAGTATATCGACCGGTTGCTTCGGCAATTCTAGTCGCGAGCGCCTTTTGCGGCGGCGATGTGTTTGGCTGTGTCGTTGTAGTGGCGCAGCCCCGTGACCCTGCCGCGATCGTCGAACGTCCAGTAGTGGATTTCTTGGTCTTTGATGCGGCCGCCGGTTTGCGTGACGTCGAAGTCGACCTCGACCTCAGCGGCGACATTGGCGCCCGCGCCCATGACGTTCTTCACGCTGAAGGCGTTGACTTTCCACTTGCCGACATAGGCGAAGAACGTGCCGACGCCTTGGGGCCCCGACTGCTTCTTCAGCCATGGGACCCTTGCGCGTTGTGCGTGGTTGTCGGCCCAGGCCTCCCACTCAGCGTTTGGGGCGATGCAACTCAAAATCCCCGGGACGTTGCCCTGACCAAACGCGGCATAGATGCCTTGAACCGTTTTCAGGTTCCGCTGCACGGCGGCCATACCGGTTAGGGACGGTTGCTTGGGGTCGCAGATGGGCGCCGGCGGGGCGGCTGCTGTAGCAGTTGTGAGCGAAATGGCGGCAATTGCCAGTCCGAAAGCGGCGGGGCGCATGAGTTTCTCCTTGCGTTCCAGGGCCACATACGGACTCGCACACCGTTCGGTCGCACGCCAGCGCTGATTTCAATGCATGTTGGTCACGGGCTCACGTTTCGAGCGCGACCAACCTCAGCCGGTGACGGCGGGCGTAGTCGCGCCGCGCAAAACGGGCGATCAGCGGGGTCAAGACACCGGCATCGATTTCGATCATGTCGGTGAGGCGCGACATGCTCGCGCTCAGTGCATCGACGGCGATTTCATGGCGCCAGCTGCGAACCAAGGGACCGCTTTCCTCCGAGGCGAGGCGACGACGAGTGTCGTCGCGCCGCATGATCGTCAACCGCCAACGGCCGACCGGCAGGCGACCGAACAAGCGGAAGGCAAGCGTGAGGTCGTGGCCTTCATGCTCCTCGCCCGGCGGACACGCGACGCGAACAAGCGGGCCGCTCATCATGCGTTCGAGCGCGGCGTAGCTGACGGCGCTCTGCCACAGCGTATCAGC
>JANNEL010000402.1:0-1804 GCA_031378595.1 Alphaproteobacteria bacterium | reverse complement strand
CGCGACGGGACATTTTCGATCTCGAACCACGGCGTTTCCGGGTCGCTTATTGCGTCGCCGATCATCATCAACCAGCCGCAGTCGGCGATCTTAGGTGTGGGTAGGCTCGAGAAGCGTGCGGTGGTGCGCGAAGCGGGCGGAGTTGATAAGATAGAAATCCGCCCGATGGCCTATGTGTCGCTCACGATCGATCATCGCGTGATCGATGCGTTTCAAACGAACGCGTGGTTGACGCGGTTCGTCGAGACGCTGGAGACATGGGCGGACTAGGAGCAAGACGTATGGCACATCCGCAGATCCAAGCCGTGACGCCCTCGTTGTTCGGCGCGCTGAAGACGCAGGCGCAAGACCCGCTGCTCGCGCTGATGGCGGAGTTCCGCAACGATCCACGCTCGGGCAAGATCGACCTTGGCGTCGGCATGTATCGCGATGCGACCGGCATCACGCCGGTTATGCGGGCGGTGAAGGCGGCCGAGCGCATCCTGATCGAGACGCAGATCACGAAGGGGTACATGGGGAGCGAGGGCGACCCCATTTTCGTCGACTTGCTGAAGCTGATCGTGTTCGGCGAGGCGTTGGCGCAAAGCGATCGCGTCATGGGCTTGCAGACACCGGGCGGTACCGGGGCGTTGCGCCTTGGAGCGGAGCTTATCGCGGCGGTCAGGCCGCGCGCGAAGGTTTGGCTCGGCGAGCCGACTTGGCCAAACCACAGGCCGCTGCTCAATGCGGCGCGGCTTCAGGTCGAAGGGTTTAAGCATTTCGACAAGACATCGCAGACGCTGTTGTTCGACGAGACGATGAGCGCGCTCGCCCGCGCCGACGCCGGCGACATCGTGTTGTTGCAAGCGTGCTGTCACAATCCGACCGGCGCCGACTACACGCTTGAGCAGTGGCGCGTGATTGCCGAGACGCTGGCGAAGCGCGGGCTCGTGCCGTATTTCGACTTTGCCTATCAGGGTTTGGGCGAGGGGTTGGCCGAGGACGGCGCCGGCCTTCGCCTTGTGCTCGATCACGTCGACGAAGCGTTGATCGGCTATGCAAGCGATAAGAATTTCGGCGTGTATCGCGAGCGC
Source organism: Alphaproteobacteria bacterium (assembly GCA_031378595.1). Classification (GTDB taxonomy): domain Bacteria; phylum Pseudomonadota; class Alphaproteobacteria; order Micropepsales; family Micropepsaceae; genus SZUA-430. The sequence continues at coordinate 731 of JANNEL010000402.1, read as the reverse complement.
GTCGGCGCGCTGTTTATCGTGGCCGGTAATGGCCGCGCGGCGAATGCCGCCTACACGCAGGCGTTGGCGCTGGCGCGCGCGAACTGGTCGATGCCGTCCGATCACGGCGCAGCCGTCGTGCGGTTGGTGCTGCAATCCGCGGAGCTCACGCGCGATTGGAAGGCTGAGCTCGACGATATGCGGGGCCGCATTTTGAACAACCGCGCTCGCCTTGCGATGCTCAATCCGCGGCTCAGCGCGGTTGCGCAACAACGTGGCATGTTCAGCCAAATTCAGATCACGCCGGAAGCGGTAGCGCGGCTGAAGGACGAACACGCGGTCTACATTGTGGGTTCCGGCCGGATGAACGTCGCCGGCTTCCGCGACGACGGCGAGGTCGTTCGCTTCGCCAAGGCGCTGGCGTCAGTGCACGGCGACGGCTAGCGCCGCGAAACCGCGGAAGCGGGCGCGGCGGTTGCGCTTCGGCCGCTCGGTCAATTCGTAGTTCGGGAAACGCCTTAGCCACTTGCTGAGCGCGATGCGGCCTTCCATGCGCGCCAAGTTCATGCCGGCGCATTGGTGTGGCCCGGCAGCGAATGCCAAATGACGGTTCGGGGTTCGTGCAATGTCGAAGCGTTCAGCGTCGGCGAATTCGGTTGGGTCGCGGTTTGCCGCGCCGATGCCGAGGGTCACGAACGTGCCGGGGTCAAGTGCGATACCGCCGATCTCGGTCGCGCGGGTGGTGACGCGGT
>JANNEL010000393.1:0-5032 GCA_031378595.1 Alphaproteobacteria bacterium | reverse complement strand
AGCCTCGCAGCCCTGATCGCCATCAGCTTGAGCCTCGCCGCGTGCACGACCCCGACGGGCCCGCAGCGCTACACCGGCGTCTACGCGCTCGCGTTTGAGATGCAGGCTTTCACCCCCGACGGCCGCGGCGAAACCTGGTGGGCGACGCTGGATCCGAAAGCGCAAGCTGAGCTGAAAGCAGCCCTGCCGCCCAGCGAAGGCCCACGCTTCGGCTCACGCATCCGCACCGAGGTTGACGGCACCTTGAGCGAACCCGGCCACTACGGCCACCTGGGCGCCTACCCGCGCCACCTGACGATCACCCACGTCATCAGCGCGAAACTCGAATCAAAACCTTAGGCAGCGCGGCGCGGTGCGGCGGCAGCCGCGACTGGACTACTGGCAGTTGGCTAATGGCTATTGGAACTAGGGTTCTAGCTTTTAGAATCTGGTGTCTGGCATCTAGTATCTAGCTCGAACGCTCAGCCGGACGCACCCTCGGAGGGTTTGAAGATTCCCTTCTTGCGATCGCGGCTCTTTCGGCCGCCGCGCTGCCCGGACGCTATCGCCTTCTGCAGATTGTCGTTGTCGCGGATCATCCGCGGGTCAAAGATGCGGCCGAACTCGTCCAGCTGAATAACGCCGGCGTCGGTAAGCTCGTCGAAATAGACTTCAGCCTCGGCTTTCGAGATACCCGCAACACGCGACATCAGTTTTATGAGATCGCCGCCGGGCGCTTCGATGTATCCGACCGGGTCGTTCTGCGCAGCGACGGCGAGCATGTCGATCCACAACCCCCGCGCCGCGATCGAACACATCCGCAACTTCGCGTCGCCGAGCCAGTTCGACCAATAGAACTTCGTCCAAAGCGTCACCGACATGCCGTTCTCCTTGCGACCACAAAACGGCGTCCAAACTACAGTGAGAACATATCAGGAACAAGATCGGCGATTGCGCGTAAAACTTTTGTTTCTTCAAGCATTTAGCTAACCAACCGCGTCGCCAAGCCGGTCCAGAAGGTCCTGCCACCATTGCGCGTGCCGGTGCAGGAACACGTTCTCCGGAAACCCATGCTTGGCGACATGGGCTGCCGGCACCGTGTCCCAGCCGCGATGCTCGACCGTCACACGCGTCTCCGCGCCCACGGCTTCGAACTTCACCTCGACCTCGGTCGTCTGCCCCTCGGCGAAGGCCGCCTGGCGCCACCCGAAGACGAGCCGCCGGCCGGGCTCCCAGACGCGCACGGGCCCGATCTCGAACACCTTGCCGTTCTTGAGCGTCTCGGTGAACCGCCCGGCGCGGCCCTTAGCCGGCGGCTCGAACGCAAGACGGCCCGGACCGCGCGGCGTGAACTCGAAGAGCTCGTTCGACTGCCACCACGCCGCAACCTCGCGCGTGAACACGTCGAATGTGCGCGCCGGATCGGCTTTGACGCGCAGCGCAACGACGACACGCGACGTCATCGCCGCTCCACGTGCTTCTTGAACGCACCCAATTGATCGGCCCAGAGCCGCTCCGTCGTCTCAAGCCAGGCCTTGAGCTCGCCCAGCGGCCCGGGCTTCAACGCATAGATACGCACCCGCGCGTCATAGTCCGGATGCGTCTCGCCGACGAGCCCCGAGTCCTTCAGCGCGCGCAGATGCCGGCTCATCGCGGGCGCGGGAAGCCCCACGATCTTCGAGAGCTCACCCGCGTTCTGGGGCCCGCTCTTCAAAACGTCGATCACCTTGCGCCGTGCGGGATCGGCCAGCGCCGCCAACACGGCGTCGACAGTCGCCGCCTTCGCCCCGCTACGTGCCACTCTCAAATCCAGCCGTCGATTTTGAGACCGGATGCCTTCTCCGCCTCCTCGCGCGTGACGGTCTTCACCGTCTGCCCGAACGTCCAGATGTGGCCTTCCGGATCGCGAGCGCGATATGTGCGGTCGCCGTAGAACTGCGTCTCGGGCGCCATGATAATCTCGGCACCGGCCGCCTTCGCGCGCGCGCAGTGGCGATCGATGTCTTCTTCCACATGCACGTGAACGGTCTGCGTGTTGTGGCCGGAGATCGACTTCGGGCTCTTGTGGTCGGCCGTCCATTCGGTGCCGACCATGACGAGCCCGTTGCCGAAGCGCATCTCGGAATGCGCGAGGTTGCCGTCCGCATCGGTGATGACCATGACGGCCTCGAACCCGAACGCAGCCTCGAGCCATTTCAACGCGGCCTTCGGATCGCGGTAGCAGAGTGCGGAAGAAAACGATGGATGGGGCAGAGCCATGGAGAGCGACCTTTCGTTTCAGAATGTGGAGAATATTTCTCCAAAACAGAAACTATTGTCAAGCCCCAACAAACGTCTCTCCAGACGCAAGCGCGGCGGCCGAGACCTTCAAAGGTCTCCACCGCCGCTCAGCGTTGTATTCTGAAAGCGAGGCTAGACGACCGAGATGTTATTGACGGCCATTTTGCCGCGATCTTCCTTCGTATCGAAGGAGACCTTCTGGCCTTCGTTCAGCCCGCGCAAACCGGCGCGCTCAAGCGCGGTCGCGTGAACGAAGACGTCTTTTCCGCCGTCGTCCGGTTGAATAAAGCCGAAGCCTTTTTGGCCGTTATAGAATTTCACAGTACCGGTTTTCATCGATGGTCCCTTTTGGCGCGTTGCCCAATTAGTCTGCCGCCCGCGATTTTGCAAGGAAGCTCAGCGCCGGCGCAGCTTTTAACGTGATTTTCCTCGACGAAGCAATGAGTTGCGCCCCCAAACTTGGCGTCGCCGCTGCGACTTTTGCTACGCACCGGCGCCCAAATCGGCGGGCCTGAGGCTAGGCAGGCCACAGGCGAACCTACTTCGACGTCGCGATCCAGTTCTTGATCTTCGCCTCCAGCACCTCCATCGGCAGCGCGCCCGTGTCGAGCACCTGCGCGTGGAATGCCTTCACGTCGAAGCGAGAGCCCATCGCTTGCTCGGCCTCCGCCCGCAACCGCTTGATGGTCAGCTGCCCGACTTTATAGCCCAGCGCCTGTCCCGGATTGGCGATGTAGCGATCGACCTCCTGCACCGTCTCGGTCCGGCTCAGCGCCGAGTTCTGGAGCATGTAGTTGATCGCCTTGTCGCGGCTCCAACCCTTCGCGTGCAATCCGGTGTCGACCACCAAACGCATCGCGCGCAGCTGCTCGTCGTTCAGGTGCCCGAACATCTGGTAGGGGTCCTTGTACATCCCCAATTCGCGGCCCAGCCACTCCGCGTACAACGCCCAACCTTCGACATAGGCCGTGTTCCCGCCGAAGCGCATGAACTTCGGCAGCCCCGCATTCTCTTGCGCCAAGCTGATCTGGAAGTGATGCCCCGGCACCGCTTCGTGCAGGAACAACGTCTCCATCCCCCACATCTTGCGCGACGGCAGATCGTATTTGTTGAAATAGAACACGCCCGGCCGCGACCCATCCGGCGTTCCCGGATTGTAATACCCGCCTGCCTGGCTCTGCTCCAGATAATCCGGCACCGGCCGCACTTCCAACGCCGTCTTCGGCGTCAGCGAGAATTCCGTTGGCACCACAGCATCGATCCGCTTCTCGATGTCGACATAGCCGTTCTGAATGTCGGCCGCCGACTTCGGCTCGTATTGCTTGGCCGTGCGCAGATGCGCAAAGAACGCGTGCAGCGTGCCTTTGAACCCGGCAGCTTTGCGCGCCTGATCCATCTCAGTCTTGATCCGAGCAACCTCTTTCAACCCGATGTCGTGGATTTCGTCCGGCGAAAGCTTCGTCGTCGTCTGCGTTTCGGCGAGATACCGATAAAGCTTGTCGCCGCCCTTCATCGAGACCAAACCCACGCCATCGCGCGTCACCGGCAAATACTCGTTCTTCACGAACGCGCGCAGCCGCTCGAACGCCGGCACGATCTGCGCCGACAACATCTGCCGATAAGCCTCCGTCAGGCGGGTCTTGTCGGCTGCCGAAAACGACGCCGGCATGTCCTCGATCGGCTGCCAGAACGGACTTTTCTCAACGCCTTGGCCGATCAGCACGTCAAGCTGCGGCAACATCAGCTTCATCGTCAGCTTGGATTCGACGACGCCCGATTTCATGCCTTGCTTCATCCGCTCGATGCAGCGGTCGAGATAGGTGACGAACCCCGTCATCCGCTTCAGGCCGTTGTCGTAGTCCTCGACCGTCTGAAACCGCGCCGCCGACTTGCCGGAGCTGATGTCCGGATACTGCACATGCAAACCGTTCAGATGGTTCAGCGGGCGAGGGGCGACCAGCGCCACGAACTCCGGCGTCAGGCCCTCCAGCGTCTGCTTCGTCTGGTAAGCGAACACGTCGTAGGCAATCTGGTCCTGCCGCGACAGGCCCGCACGGTCGATCTGGTTCAGCCGTTTCAGGTCGCTCTCCGCATCCCGCCGCGACTGCTCGATATAGACATCCGAGATATAGTCCCCGAACTCGCCCGCATACCGTTGGTCGCCCCGGAACAACGCCCCGATCGGATTGAGCTTGAGCGAAGCCTCGTCGCTGTCCTCAAAGAGCTTCTGCAGCGCCTGAGACCCGGCAGCCGGCGTCGTCGCCGCACTCTCCGAAGCCGACACGACAACATCGTCGACGCAGGCGCCGAGCGCCAACGCAAAACAAACGGCAACCGCCGCCGGCAATTTCTGGGACAGCATGACCACGATTCCTATGGAAGTTCGGCGGCAGACTGCGAAGAACCGCAGCGATTGGCAACAGCCAATCGATCACGTCCGCGTCAAGACAGATGAGCCCGCGGCGATTCGATGCTGACGATCGGATCGAAACCGCCGCGGGTGACCCGGCACACGTCGTGGGCATGTGCTGGGCCGTGTGCGGTGCGAAGGACGTCCACCACCCGGCACCGCACAGGCAAAAGGCTTAGGCCGGCCGGACGCCGAGAAGCTTCAGCGCCGCGCGATAGTCCGTCACGCCGCGGCGCTGCTGCGAGATCTTGTGGGATTTGCAGAACCGCTCGCCCCGCGCCGCATCGGCTTTGGCTCGGCCCAGATGCCGGCTTGTCTCATGGCTGTCCACAGCCGATTTCCACTGGCTCTCCAGCGAGTTGC
>JANNEL010000391.1:0-2519 GCA_031378595.1 Alphaproteobacteria bacterium | reverse complement strand
CATGACCGGCGGGTTGGCGTTCGCGCCCGTGCTGTTGTTCGCGGGCTGCATATTTTGGACGCTCGGTTACGACACGATCTATGCGCACCAGGACAAAGAAGACGACGCGATGATCGGCGTGCGCTCGACCGCGCGGCTGCTCGACGCGCAGACCAAGCCGTGGCTTGCGGGCTTCTACGTCGTGGCGTGGATGCTCATCTGGGGTGCCGGTAAACTATCGGGACTTGGGGTCGGCTTTGCGGTCGGCATGGCGCTCGTCGCCGCGCATCTCGCTTGGCAGATCATCCGTCTCGATATTCACGACGGCGCGAATTGCCTGACGACATTCAAATCGAACCGCGATTTGGGGTTGATCGTGCTTGGGGCTATCCTGGCCGGAATCATCACGGGCTGAGGGATTTCCATGGGGTATGTGCCGATCTTCCCGCCACTCGCGGCGCTGGTTCTGTTTGCGGTTTGGGGTTTGCTGCTTGTCATCGCGATCGGCGTGTCGCGATCGACGCAGATCGTTTTTCAAGGCAAGAAGGCCGGCGACTTTCCGGCCGGCACGCCGCACGGCGGCAGTGCTTATTGGCGGCTGAACCGCGCGCACTTGAACGTGACGGAGAATTTGCCGTTCTTTGCGGTCGTTGTGCTCGCAGGATCTTTCTTGCCGCTGCAAGACGACGCGGCATTCCGGCTTCTGCCGTCGCTCATCCTTTACGCGCGGGTGGCGCAAACGCTGATCCATGTGGCGTCGGGAAGCCCGCTGGCCGTGACGCTACGGTTCACAGCTTACCTGGTGCAGGTGGTCTCGACGCTCACGCTGGCCGCGATCGAGCTTAAGGCTGCGGGGCTGCCGCTGCCGTGGTAAGATGACGGTATGACGCTTCCCGCCGCCCAGTTTCTGACGCCCGACGAACTTGCGCTGATCCGCAAGCGCTCCGACGCGCGCGGCATCTGGTGCGTCGCGCATGCGTGGGGTGTGATCGTCGCCGCGTGGGCTTTGTTCATCTGGTGGCCGAATCCGTTGACGCTTGCGGTCGGCATTGTGGTCGTCGGCGCACGGCAGTTGGGGCTTGCGATCCTGATGCACGATGCGGCGCACGGTGTGCTCACGAACAACAAGGCGTTGAACGAGGCGCTGGGGCAGTGGTTCCTGGCGTGGCCCGTTATCAGCGACCTCTACAATTACCGCACCTATCATCTGCAGCATCACCGTTGGACGCAGCAGAAGCAGGATCCGGACCTCGTGCTCTCGGCGCCGTTTCCGATCACGCGCGAGAGTTTCCGGCGCAAGGCGGTGCGCGATCTCACCGGGCAGACCGTGTTCAAGCAGCGCCTTGCACAGTTCCGCAACGCGTTCACGGCGAAGTCGGGGAAGCTGTTCGACAGCATCACGAAGGGCTTCAGCCGGTTGGGCGGACCGATTGCGGTGAGCCTCGGCCTCTTCGTTGCGCTTACGGCTGTCGGTTATTGGTACGTGTTCTTCCTGCTTTGGGTGGTGCCGTTCTTCGTTTGGTTTCCGTTGATCACGCGCGTGCGCAATATCGCGGAGCACGCGGTCGTGCCGGACAACGACGATCCTTTCCGCAACGCGCGCACGACGAAGGCGAACCTTCTGTGGCGTGCGTTCGTCGCGCCTTACTGGGTGAACTACCACGTCGAGCATCATCTTCTGATGTGGGTGCCTTGCTACAATCTGCCGGCCTTCCATGCGCTTCTGATCAAGAAGGGATTGGGGCCGAAGATGGAGTTGCAGCCGGACTATCTGACCGTGCTGCGGCTTGCGACTTCGAAAGTGACGGAAGCCGCGAACAGCAATGACGACGGCGACGCAGCTGAGAGCGGCAACAATCACGGCGCCGGTCTCGCGTTCAACATCACGCCGCGTGCAGGCAAACGGGCGTGAACGACGCCGCGGCGTTTATCCGCGCGAACACCGAACTTCTCGCGCCGCCGCTCGTTCCCGAGATCAAGCTTCATCTCGCGACCGAGATCGTACCGATCTGGCGCAAGACGGAGGAAGAGCTTGCTGCGGAAGGCATCCCGCCGCCGTTCTGGGCGTTCGCTTGGGCGGGCGGTCAGGCACTTGCCCGCTGGGTTCTCGACAATCCGGAGACCGTGCGCGGCAAGCGCGTGCTCGATTTCGCAACGGGTTCGGGCTTGTCGGCGATCGCCGCGATGAAGGCGGGTGCCGGCGAAGTCATCGCCAACGAGATCGATGCGTTTGCTATCGCGGCGACGATGCTGAACGCGAAGGCGAACGATGTGCGCGTCGGCTACGCGCACGAAGATTTGATCGGGCGCGACGATGGATGGGAAACGGTGCTGGCCGGCGACGTCTGCTACGAGCGCGAGATGTCGACGCGCGTCTTCGATTGGCTGAGCGCGCTTGCGCGGCGTGGGGCTCTGGTGCTGGTCGGCGATCCCGGGCGAAATTATTTGCCGCGTGGAGGCATGACGGAGCTTGCGGTCTACGATGTGCTGACGACGCGCGAGCTCGAAGATCGCGAGGTTCGGCGGACCAAGGTATGGAG
>JANNEL010000390.1:0-3318 GCA_031378595.1 Alphaproteobacteria bacterium | reverse complement strand
GTCGTGACGTGTCGTTCGCCGCGACGGCTGAAAGGAACTCAGTCATCAAGCGCTGATGCGCATCCGGCGCCGCGCGAAACCGCGGCCGCTCCGCACGCACACGCTCGCGCGCCCGCGATATCAACTGGCGCACGGCAGGTTCATTTTTGCCCAGCGCCGCTGCGATCTCCGCATACGAACTGTCGAACGCCTCGCGAAGAATGAACGCCGCGCGCTCCTCCGGACCCAAGCGCTCAAGCACCACCATCAGCCCAAGCGACAGATCGTCCGCGAACGATTCCATCTCCGCCTCGCGCCGTTCGCCGCCTTCCATCGTGAGAATAGGTTCGGGCAGCCACGGTCCCACATAAACCTCGCGCGAGGCCTTCGCCCGGCGCATGCGGTCGAGGCACAGCCGCACGATCACTGTGGTCAGCCATGCCGGGGGCGTCGCAATCGCGGCATGATCGGCCGCCTGCCAGCGCAGATAGGCGTCCTGCACGGCGTCTTCCGCTTCCGACCAACGCCCCAACATCCGATAGGCGACGTGGGTCAGGCGGTTGCGCTCGGTCTCGAAAGTGTCAACCGCGTTCATGCCGCCTTCGCCGTCAAAGTCACGCGATCGTTCACGACGACGCGCTCGCACGTGTGCGCAAAGCCCATGCCACGCTTCACCGCCGGATAGAACCGCGCGGTCGCGACGACGAACGCAAGCTCGATCAAACCCTTCTCACCCCACAGCTTGCGAATCGCGTCGCGCATGTCGTCCGCCATCTCACCGCGCGAAACCGCGTCGCCATATCGAAACGCCAGCGCCACCTGCGGCGGCACCTTGTCCAACTGCCGCGCCGCGAGCGCGCGCAACACATCCGCGTCGACCCCGTCCTTGAGCGCCAGGTTCACGTGGATCTGCACGCACGGCCCGCAGTCCTCGACCATCGCCGCCGCCATGCCCGCCGTGTGATATGCATCCGCAGGCGTGTACGTGCGATTGCCTTCGACCGCCTTGATCATCGAGAAGCGCCACAACCGCGACGGCGCGACATCGCGCAGATGATAGGCATAGTCCATGTTGACGTCGCCGATCTGCGTCTTACTCCACGCGAGCAACTTGGTGAGCAACCACCGGTTCATAACACGCTCCGCTTCTGAAAAACGCTGACGACGATCGCCAGCACTGCCGGCAGATGCACCCCAGCAAGCTCGCTCAAAATCACGTCGTGATGATGACCCATGATCGTCTCACCCACATGCAACAGCGAATGTCCGCCGATGAAGAGCGCGGCCAACGCACTCGCGCGCCATCCGGCGCCGAGCGCGCTCCACGCGAGCGCAACGCCCGCGGTGACGTATGCGATGCCGATGTCGCGCACGAAGTGAAGGTTAAGAGGTCCCGTGTCGGGCACGCCGGGCACCGCCGCGTACCAGCCGGGCGGATCGACGAACATGTAAACCCCGTTTGCGGCCATCATGGCTGCCAAGATGAATGCCAGTATCTTCATGAGAGAATGGGCCTCCTTGCCCGCTATGACGCAGCCGACCCCGCCAGTGTGACAGGCGCCGAACGTTGACAAGTGCGCCCGGGATCGGGCACCACTCGCGACAGAACGACGCAACAAAGGCTAACCCTTTGGCTCGCCTTCGTGATTTCTGGGGCGCCGGCCGCGTGGGCAGTGCAGCATGACCGCCACCTATCTCGATTTCGAAAAGCCGATCGCCGACCTGGAAGGGAAGGTGGAAGAACTACGCCGCGTTGCGACGCAGGGCGAACACCCCGTCTCGATCGACGAAGAAGTCTCGCGTCTGGAAGAGAAGGCCCGCGCGCTTCTGGCCGACACCTATTCAAAACTGACGCCGTGGCAGAAGACGATGGTCGCGCGGCATCCCGAACGCCCTCACTTCCTCGACTACGTCCACGCGCTGATCCAAGATTTCACGCCGCTCGCTGGCGACCGCGCCTACGCGGACGACAAGGCGATTCTTGGCGGCATAGGCAACTTCCGCGGCAGGTCGGTCATGGTGATCGGCCACGAAAAAGGCAACGACACGAAGAGCCGCCTGCGCCACAACTTCGGCATGGCGATGCCCGACGGCTACCGCAAGGCCGTGCGTCTGATGTCGATAGCCGAGCGCTTCAACATGCCGGTGATCACGCTCGTCGACACGTCGGGGGCCTACCCCGGCGTCAGCGCAGAAGAGCGCGGGCAGGGCGAAGCGATCGCCCGCTCGACCGAACGCTGCCTCACGCTCACCGTGCCGCTTGTCTCAGCCATCATTGGTGAAGGCGGCTCAGGCGGCGCCGTCGCGCTCGCCACCGCCGACCGGGTGATCATGCTCGAACATTCGATCTATTCGGTGATCTCGCCCGAAGGCTGCTCGTCCATCCTCTGGAAGTCGAACGCGAAGGCGCAAGACGCCGCCGCTGCGATGAAGATCACCGCGCAAGACCTGCAGCAGCTGCGCATCATCGATTCCATCGTCGCCGAACCCGTCGGCGGCGCCCACCGCGGCCGCGACCGCGCCATCGAAGACACCGGCGACGCGATCGACCTCGCCCTCACCGAACTCGAAGCCCTGACGCCGGAAGCGCTCCGCAAGCAACGCTGGGACAAGTACCTGGCCATGGGCCGCGTGGGATTGGCTTGAGGTGTGTATCTTCACGCTTTACTGGCAATAGCGTTTTTGCTATATAGCGAAAATGGCATGGTCCGTGGAGACGCTCGATCAACGGGTCGATGACGAACTCTTGGCGCTGCCCGCGGACATGCAGGCGCGCTTCTTCAGGATCGCGGAACTGATCGACGCGAAGGGTTTAAGCGGCGTGCGCGAGCCGCATGTCAAGCATTTGACCGGCAAGCTGTGGGAAATGCGGATGAGCGGGCGTGCCGGGATTGCGCGCGCGCTCTATCAGGCGGCAAGCGGTCAGCGCGTGGTCGTCGTGCGTATCTTTGTGAAGAAGACGCAGAAAACGCCGCAAAGCGAAATCGACATGGCGCTGGAACGGGCGAAGGAGATCAAGAAATGACGAGCTTGAAGGAGCTGAAAGCGAGGGCGTTCAGGAACCCGAAGGTGAAAGCCGCGTATGACGTGCTGGAAGACGAATACGCGCTCGCTGCAACGCTGATCGATGCCCGGGCGAAGGCGAAGCTCACGCAGAGCGAGCTTGCGCGCCGCATGGGCACGACCCAATCGGCGATTGCCCGCATGGAAAGCGGCCGCGCGGTGCCGTCGGGCGTGACACTGCTCAAATTCGCGAAGGCCGTGGGGCGAAGGCTGAGCGTGCAGTTCCGGTGATGCCAGGCATCGCTTCCCGTTCAATTAGCGATACTCCCGAAAACT
>JANNEL010000211.1:0-2217 GCA_031378595.1 Alphaproteobacteria bacterium | reverse complement strand
GAGGCGAGCGTGCGTTTTCGCCAAACGTTCGACGGCTCGTTCGCGGAGGTGCGGATCGTCGAGGATTGGCTGACCTCGGCGTGGGGGAAGCTCGTGCTCAACGCGGTCGGTGGCGGGATCGGCGTACTCACGCGGCGCGGGAACGAGATTTTGCAAGACGAAGGGATCGCGCGGTTGTATCGCGCGCTTGCAGCGGAAGTGGCCGCGGTTGCGCGCGCCGAAGGCGCGATGCTTCCTGAAGATGTCGGCGAACGGCTTTATGCGATGATCTCGCGCGGGCCGCACTTGCATACGCCTTCGATCGTCGTTGATCGCTTGAGCGGACGGCCGACGGAATGGGTGGCGCGAAACGAGGTGGTTCTGAGACTTGCCGCGAAACACGGGATCGCCGTGCCACTGAACGATCTCGTGTGCCATTTGATCCGCGCCGGGGAGCCCGCCTGACGGGCCTTACAATTGGCGGTTTTCTGCGCCCTATTCTGACATTCGGAACCCAATTGAGTCCCCACGCGTTGTGTCCCGGCGCTGCTGAAAACGGGAAACCGTGAAACGCGGTGCAAGCGTGTTGTTGGGAGGCGTCATATGACCGGCACGACGGATATGGAATCGGGCGAGACCTACACGCATCCGGCGCAAGTTTTGGCGGATCAACGCCTGACGCGCGACGAGAAGGTCCGCATTCTGCGCGAATGGCACTACGACGCCATCCGCATGCAAGAAGCGGCGAGCGAAAACATGGCTGGCCGCGATCGCGACCGGCTGCAAGCGGTGTCGAACGCATTGCTTGAGCTTGGCGAGACGCCGAGCGAACCGAAGAAGGAAGATGTTGGAGCGTTCTCGTCGTTGCGCAACCGCCTCAGCCGGAATTTCTCGCGCCTGTTTGGCGCAGGCGGCGCCTAAGGTTCCGCGGTCCCGCCGTGTGTCGCGGGAACCCATCGCCAGCCAACTCGTTTTCATTAACGGCGCACCTGTTGGGTGCAGATTCGCGGGGCGAAAGTCATGAAGCTGTTCTTGCTGTCGTCTGTCATATCGCTATCGGTTGCCGCCCTTGGCGCTGCCGTTGATCCTACGGCTGCGACTGAAGGGGTCGTTCTGCCTCTCGAAAAGGTGCGGCCGCACTTTCCGGGCGTTCCGGATGGTGCGGACTTTCGCGTTCGTCGCGGAACGTCCTCACGACTTGCGTTTGCTGCGTGCGATCAGCAACGCGCCTACTCAAACGGCGCGCTCGAGTATGGCTGCCGCTTGTATTCGGAGGAACAGAATCGCTGGGGAAGCGCGCTGCACTGGTACTCATCCGATGCGGTGCGTCCGCTTATCGAAGACACCGGGCGAATGGTCACGGCGCTTCGCTAACTGAGAGGCTGAAGCATGGTGCGACTTTCATCTTTGACCCTATCGAGCAGCGCCTTGTTGCTTTGCGCGGCGTGCGGTCCTTCGAACACGCCTGCCGCCGAGGGCAAGACCGACGTGCCAACAGCGACTGAGCAAGCGGTTGACGAGACCCAGCAGGAACTCGTCCAGGCGACGGGACAAAACGTTCAGATCACGCAGGCTGATCTCGCAACTGGGACGCGCGCCGACAAGGTCACGGGTCCCAAAGCGAAGTTCGCAACGGCCGCCGTCAAATCGCCGGCCGGCGAGCCGGTGGGTGAGGTGCGATCGGTTGGTGTGAGCTCAGACGGTCTGGCAAGCGCGGTCGTCGTCGAAGTCGGCGGCTTCTTGAACAGCGGCGAACGCCTTGTCTCCATCGACGCGAAGCGGTTCACCTATTTGCAGGACCGCAACATCTTGGTTGTGGCCTTGGCGAAACAAGAGATCGAGAAACTGCCTCCGGCTGTGATCTTGAACTGACGGTCCGCTCTCTAACCGGGTCGCACCAAGCCCTTCAATCCATCGATGCTTGCGGCGTTGGAAGCGTAACGGCGCTCGGCCCATTCGTCCCGGGTACGATGGTCGATGGCGCGTTTCAGTTGGTCGCGCTCACCCTTGAAGTCGTAGAAAGGCACGCCCCAACCGCAGCTGTCGGCGATACGCTCCACGTCAACCGTCACAATGTTTTGAGCGCGTTCGAAGCCCGGGTAGTGGGCAAGTTCGGCGTCGAAGCCTGGTTCGTCGAATTGCATCACGGTCGCCTTGCCGTAGAGACGCAAAATTAGTGCGGGTTCTTCGAAGGCGCAGAACATGATCGTAATGCGGCCGTTCTCGCGTGCATGCGCC
>JANNEL010000356.1:0-2654 GCA_031378595.1 Alphaproteobacteria bacterium | reverse complement strand
TTGCAGAGCAGCGAGCTAGGAAGTTCGCCGTGCGCGCCGGAGACGCTTGAGATGTTGGCGCGCTTCTGCGTGCTGACGCGCCTGAAGGAGCACGAGAACTCAAACCTCTACTCCAAGCTTCGCGTTTATGACGGCGAGAAGTTGAAGGACACGGATCCGAAGGCCAAGACGCTGCAGGAATACAAGGATGCAGGCGGCGTGGACGAAGGCATGAGCGGTATTTCCACTCGCTTTGCCTATAAGGTTTTGTCGGAGACGTTCAATCACGACACGACCGAAGTGACCGCCGACCCGGTGCATCTGATGTACGTGCTTGAGCAGGCGATCAAGCGCGAGCAGCATCCCGACGATACCGAGAAGCGCTATTTGGAGTTCATCAAGGCCGAGCTGGCGCCGCGCTACGCGGAGTTTATCGGCAAGGAAATCCAGAAGGCGTATCTCGAGTCCTATAGCGAGTACGGGCAGAATCTGTTCGACCGCTACATCTCTTATGCCGACGCGTGGATCGAAGATCAGGACTACAAGGACACCGATACGGGGCAGATGCTCGATCGCGGCAGCTTGGACAACGAGTTGTCGAAGATCGAAAAGCCGGCCGGCATCGCCAATCCGAAGGACTTCCGCAACGAGGTCGTGAAGTTCGCGCTTCGCCATCGCGCTGCGAACGACGGCAAGAACCCGGCGTGGACGTCCTACGAGAAGATCCGCAACGTCATCGAAAAGCGGATGTTCAGCCAGGTCGAAGATCTGCTGCCGGTGATTTCGTTCGAGTCGAAGAAGGATTCCGACACGCAGTCCAAGCACAACGAGTTCGTCAAACGCATGCTTGCGCGCCACTACACGGCGCGTCAGGTGCGGCGGCTCGTGGAGTGGTACATGCGCGTGAACAAGGCGGGATAAGGCTCGCGCGGGGGTAACCCCTCGCGCGGCCGCTCATCATGGCGAACTTCATCGACCGCCGTTTGAATCCGAAGGGCAAAAGTCTTGCCAACCGGCAGCGATTCATCCGGCGTGCGCGAGGCGAGATCAAAGAGGCGGTTCAGAAGTCGCTGAAGGACCGCACGGTTTCGGACTTCGTGAAGGATCAGAAGATTTCGATCCCGACGAAGAGCACGAAAGAGCCGCGTTTCCGGCACGATCCGGCGGCAGGCGGCGAGCATGAGCGGGTGCTGCCCGGCAACAAGGACTTCGTCGAAGGCGATCAGATCAAGAAGCCGCGCCAGGGCGAGGGCCAAGGCCGCGGCAAGGATGCTTCGCAGGGCGGGGAGTTCGACGACGACTTTTCGTTCACGCTCAGCCAAGACGAGATTCTCGACATCTTCTTCGAGGATCTTGAGCTTCCGAACCTGATCAAGACCGCGCTGAAGGAGATCAAGGTCTTCTCGTGGCGGCGCGCGGGTATGACGACCTCGGGTTCGCCGAACCAGATCAACCTTGTGCGCACGATGCGCAATTCGTTCGGGCGCCGTCTTGCGATGCGCCGGCCGAAGGAAGACGACATTGAGGTGTTGCGGCAGAAGGTCGTCGCACTGCGCTGCGGTGCTACGCCCAATGCCGACAATCGCGAAGTCATTGCCGAGCTTGAAGAAGAGATTGCGCGGCTTGAGCACCGGCGGAAGTGGGTGCCGTTCCTCGATCCCGTCGACGTGCGCTTCAATGCGTTTGTGCAAGAGCCCATCCCGACGAGCCAGGCTGTTATGTTTTGCCTGATGGACGTGTCGGGTTCGATGGGCGAGCGGGAGAAGGATCTCGCCAAGCGCTTCTTTATGCTGCTGCACCTGTTCCTAAAGCGGCGGTATGAGCGGTTGGACATCGTGTTCATCCGCCATACGCATGACGCACAGGAAGTCGACGAGCATACGTTTTTCTACTCGCGCCAATCGGGCGGCACCATCGTGTCGACGGCGCTGGAAGAGATGAAGAAGATCGTGCACGAGCGCTATGCGACGGGCGAGTGGAACATCTATGCGGCGCAGGCATCGGACGGCTACACGCAGACGGGCGACGCGTCGCGCTGCGTCGATCTTCTGAACCAAGAACTGATGCCGATGTGCCAGTACTACGCCTATATCGAGATCCTGGACGAGCGCGAGATGGAAGTCTTCTCAAGCGAGGAGTCCGGGGCCGAGCTTTGGCGCGCCTATCGCACGGTCGCCCGCGACTGGAAGAACTTCGCGACGAAGCGCATCGCCAAGCCACAAGACATCTTCCCCGTGTTCCGCGAGTTGTTCGCGAAAGAAGGCGCGGAGGCGAAGGGGTGAACGCCGCGGGAGCACGGGTTTGGGGCCGGTTGCTCACCTGGCTCGATCGTGACGATGCGCCGGGTGCGTATGCGCGACTGAAGCGCGCGCCGTACGGGCACGAGGATACGGCGAAGCTTGTACCGTTCTTTTGCAATGGCCGTTTGAATACCGCGCGGGCGGAGGCTGCGTTCACGCAGGTTGCGAGCCGCATTCGTGCGTCGCGCATCTTGTTCGTGCCGGCGGTGCTGAGCGGGATCGCGATGAGGGCGAGCCGGCTTCGGCTTGTCGAGTATTTGACGCATCAGGTGCGCCAGCTCAAGGACGATGGCTTCGACGCCGAGATTGCCGACATCGATACGGGCGCCACGGTGCGCGCGAACGGTGCGCGGCTTGCGGAGATACTGGACCGGC
>JANNEL010000319.1:0-1722 GCA_031378595.1 Alphaproteobacteria bacterium | reverse complement strand
CTGTCGCGCCGAGCCTACTGCGCGCTCGGCCAGGGGCCCATCGGGAACGGGGTCTCTTCGCGTTGCATCGCGACGTAGCTGAGGCACTGGCCCACATAGCGCGCGCACGCGGCGACGAATCTTTGGAAGTCGGGTTGCGCTTCGCGGCTGATCGCGACGAAAATCCAGAGCACGACCGCCGCTACGATCGTCACCCAAAACGCGACCCAGCCGAGGAAGCCGAACAGCACCGAGAGCAACAAACGCTGCCACGGAAACTCGCGCGCGCCTTCGACTTGGCGCGGGGGCTCGCTTGGGCCCGTGTAGGAAGCATCGCTTGGGTCGGCCATGGGGGAAGCCCTCCAACTCGGTTACATCGCACCAACGCTTTACATGGGGGCAGTTTCAACCGCGATCAAGACCACGCAACTGTTAACTGATCCAGCTCCGCTGGCGGTCGAACAGCGGAAAGAGCAGGAGGCCGGTGAAGAAGCCGCCCAAATGCGCCTCCCACGCAACCGCTGCGCCGAACCCGTCTGGCGTGTAGCCGCTGACGCCGAGCACGACGTTGAGCACCACCCACACCGCCGAGGTCACGAGCACGGGCCGGCTGAACAGCGGCAGCAACGCCGGCGGCCATGTGAGCTGCGCATGCGGGTTGACGAAGATAAAGCGGAACGCCGCCCCCATCAGGCCGGAAACAGCACCGGACGCGCCAACCACCGGTTGAGGATCACCCCAATGGAAAGCGAGATGGGTGAACGCCGCGCCGAGCGTCGTCAGCAGCGCCAGGGTGAGGAACCGCGCGGTGCCGACGCGCCGCGCCACCGCGGTCGCAAAGATCAAAAACCAAACCGAGTTGAAGATCAGATGCGTGAAGTCGCCGTGCAAAAACGCATAGGTCACGAGTTGCGCGCCGAAGTGCAGCGTCTGCCCGAACGACGCGTTGCCGACCGCTGCCAACTGGCTCGGGATCAACGCGTAGTTCTCGATCAGATAGTCGTATTGCGCCTCGCTCAGGAACTGCGAACCGATATGGATCAGAAAGAATATGGCGATAAACGTCGTCACGACCCGCGGCGAACGCAAGATCGGCTCGCTCGATTCGTCTGAGGGCGATTTACGTCCGAGCATCAGCGCCCGCGCACGAGGGCCGCTTCGACGAGCGGCAGGCGGTCGTTGCCGAAATACATGTCTTGGCCATCGACGAACATCGTGGGCGACCCGAACCCGCCGCGCGCGATCAGCTCTTCTGTGTTCGCGCGCAACCGCGCCTTCAGCGCAGGCTCTTCGATGCGCTGCAAAAATTCATCCGCATCGTAGCCGACGCGCGCAAGGATCGGCTTCAAGACGTCCGGCTGGCTGATGTCTTCAAGATCGCCCCAATAGGTTTGGAACACGGCCGTCGCGTACGGAATCAATTTCCCGTCGTCGAGCGCGATCAGAGCCCCGCGCATTGCCTTGACGGAGTTCACCGGAAACACCGGCGGCCGCCCGATCTCGATGCCCGTGAAGCGCGCCCAATCCTCAAGATCCTTCGCATAGTACGTGGCCTTGCGCGCATCGGGCTTGGCCCGCCGCTCATAGACGTCCTGGTTCACCTCGTTGAACACACCGCCGACCAAGATCGGCTTCCATACGACCTCCGCCCGCGTGCGCTTGATGACATCATGAATCCGCGTGAACGCCAGATACGTCCACGGCGAGGAGCAGTCGAAGAAAAATTCGAGTCGTCGCGTCATG
>JANNEL010000161.1:0-3650 GCA_031378595.1 Alphaproteobacteria bacterium | reverse complement strand
CGCCTCGCGCAATATCACCGTGAACTGCGTCGCGCCCGGCTTCATCAAGTCGCCGATGACCGACGTCTTGAACGACCAGCAACGCGCGACCATCATGGCCAAGATTCCCGCGCAACGCCTTGGCGGCGGTAGCGATATCGGTGCTGCCGTAGCGTACTTGGCGAGCGAGGAAGCCGCCTATATCACCGGCCAAACCCTGCATGTGAATGGCGGAATGGCCATGATTTGAAGGGCTTAACCCTGAAGGCGCGGCAGTTGGCAAGCTCGCCTGAGGTGTGTTACGAACCGCGCAAATCCCCCATCCCGCCGGATTCTCCTCGAAGGCGCCGGGGTTGTTCCGTTTCTGGCAGTTCTCTCAAAGGAATAAAAAATGAGCGATATCGCTGACCGCGTGAAAAAGATCGTCATCGAACATCTGAACGTGGAAGCCGAAAAGGTGACCGAAAAGGCCAGCTTCATCGACGATCTGGGCGCGGACAGCCTCGATACCGTCGAACTTGTCATGGCGTTTGAAGAAGAATTCAACGTCGAAATCCCGGACGATGCCGCCGAATCCATCGTGACCGTCGGCGACGCCGTCAAATTCATCACAGAAAAAGCGGCGTGAGCCGGGTTGCTCGGGATCAAGTGCGCACTAGCTGAATCCTAATGCGTCGCGTCGTCGTTACAGGACTAGGTCTGGTTAGCCCGCTGGCAAGCGGGGTCGAGGAGACGTGGTCGCGCCTCCTCGCAGGCCAGTCCGGCGCGAAGAAGATCACCGCGTTCAATACCGACGACTTGCAGACGAAAATCGCAGCCGACGTCCCGCGCGGCGACGGCACGAACGGCACGTTCAATGCCGACCGGTGGATGGACCCGAAGGACCAGCGCAAGGTCGACGACTTCATCGTTCTCGCGATGGGTGCCGCGGGCCAAGCATTCGAGCACTCGAAGCTCGTGCTCGATACCGAAGAAAAGCGCTGCCGCGCCGGCGTGTTAATCGGTTCCGGCATAGGTGGCTTGCCGGGCATTGCGGACGCGGCAATTACGCTCCACGAAAAGGGCCCCCGCCGTGTCAGCCCGTTCTTCATCCCCGGACGCCTGATCAATCTCGCCTCCGGCTACGCGTCGATCCGTTACGGCATGAAGGGCCCCAATCATTCTGTGGTGACCGCCTGCTCGACCGGCGCGCACGCGATCGGCGACGCTGCTCGCTTGATCGCGCTCGACGACGCCGACGTGATGCTCGCCGGCGGTACGGAATCGGCGATATCGAGGCTCGCTATCGCGGGCTTCAATGCCTGCCGCGCGCTTTCGACGGCGTTCAACGACACCCCGGAAAAAGGCTCGCGCCCTTACGACAAGGACCGCGACGGCTTCGTGATGGGTGCGGGCGCAGGCTGCGTAATTCTGGAAGAACTCGAACACGCCAAACGCCGCGGCGCGAACATCTATGCCGAGATCAAGGGTTACGGCCTTTCGGGCGACGCTCACCACATCACCGCGCCGGCAGAAGATGGCAACGGCGGCTTCCGCGCGATGCAAATGGCACTGAAGCGCGCGGGGATGATGCCGTCCGACATCGATTATGTGAACGCCCACGGCACCTCGACTCCGGTCGGCGACGAGATCGAGCTCAGGGCGGTTGAGCGGTTGTTCGCCAATGCGGCCGGCAATGTCTCGATGTCATCGACGAAGTCGTCGATCGGACACTTGCTGGGTGCGGCGGGTGCGGTCGAAGCGATCTTCGGCATCCTGGCCATACGCGACCAGATTTGCCCGCCGACGTTGAATCTCGACAACCCCTCGGTTGAGACGAAGATCGATCTCGTCCCGCACAAGGCGAAGAAGCGTCCGATTCGAGCGGTCCTGTCGAATTCTTTTGGATTCGGGGGCACGAACGCGACCTTGATTTTGACGGGCGCGCCGCAGTAACCGATAATCGTTAACGGCACGTCCCCCTCCCCAAACGCGGAGCACGACTTTGCGTTCCTTCTTTCGCTTTATCTTCGTCGTTCTGTTGCTTGGCGTTGGCGCAGCCGCTGTCGGCGGTTGGTATGTCCTCAATCAATTCGATTCGCCGGGTCCGGCCGCGTACGAAGGTGAGACTGAAACCATCGTGTCGCTGCCGTTAGGCACGGGCCTCAATCAAGCCGCCAACATCTTGCAGCAACGCGGCGTCGTTCGCAGCGCGCTGATCTTCCGCGCGGGCGTCATGTACAACCGCAAAGCGGCAAGCCTCAAAGCGGGCGAGTACGCGATCCCGTCCGGCGCCTCGCCGTCTGACATCATGAACATCCTGATCGAAGGCAAATCGATCGTCTACAAACTGACGTTGGCCGAAGGTCTGACGACCGCCACGATCTTGGATCTCGTGCGCCACCAGCCCTCGCTGTCCGGCGACGTCACGATCGCGCCGTCCGAAGGCTCGCTGCTGCCGGAGACCTACATCTTCAACCGCGGCATGCCGCGCGACGATCTGATCCTGCGAATGCAGGAAGACCACAAGAGCGTGCTGAACGAACTGTGGGCTCATCGCGCACCGAACCTTCCGTTCGCGACGCAAGAAGAAGCGGTGGTCTTGGCTTCGATCGTGGAAAAGGAAACCGGCATCGCCGAGGAGCGACCGCGCGTCGCCGCCGTCTTCGTCAATCGCCTGCGCAAAGGCATGAAGCTGCAGTCCGACCCGACGATCATCTACGGCCTGACCAAAGGTGTGCCCTTGGGGCGCGGAATCCGCCAAAGCGAACTCGACAAGGCAACGCCCTACAACACCTACGTCATCGTGGGCCTGCCGCCGACCCCGATCGCAAACCCCGGCAAGGCCTCGCTGGCGGCGGTGCTGAACCCCGCGCCGACCGAGGATCTGTTCTTCGTCGCCGACGGCACCGGTGGCCATGCCTTCGCGGCGACCGTCGCCGAACACGAAAAGAACGTGCAAAAGTGGCGCGCCATCGAGAAGCAGCGCGCCGCCGCCCCCTCAACCCCCACGCCCTAAGCGTTGAGCGGCCGCGCCCCAACCCCTAAGGTCCGGCTTGACTCGGTAAAGGCCGGACCCTGATGCCCATCTCCAGTATGACCGGTTTTGCCCGCACCCAAGGCGCCCAGGGCGCTTGGCGCTGGCACTGGGAGGTCCGCAGCGTGAACTCCCGTGGCCTCGACGTGCGCGTCCGTGTAGCTGAGGGTTTTGAGGGCTTGGAACAGCCCGCACGCATCCTCGCAAACGAACGCTTCAGCCGCGGCGCGGTGACGGCCTCCCTGACGCTCGACGCCGACCCTTCGCGCGGCGCAGTCCGCGTGAACCAGGAAGCCCTGCAGCAAGTCCTGGGCGCACTGAAACAGCTCGAAGGCATGGTCAAAGCCGCACCGCCCAGCCTCGACGGCATCCTGGCGCTCCGCGGCGTCATCGACGCGCAACCGCACCCGCTCGGCGAAGCCGAACTCGCCGCCCGCGATGCCGCCGTCCTGGGCACTCTCGCGAACGCATTCGACGCACTCAAAGCCGCACGGCGCGACGAAGGCGCCCGCCTCGACGCGTTCCTGAAGCAACACACGCAGCGCATGGAAACCCTGGTCGCGGACGCCGAACGCCTCGCCGCCACCCAGCCCGAACAACTGCGCGCGCGCCTCAAATCCTCGATCGACGACGTCTTGAAGGCCCGCGCCGGCAT
>JANNEL010000135.1:0-2510 GCA_031378595.1 Alphaproteobacteria bacterium | reverse complement strand
ACCGGTGGCCCGGCCCGCCTCTGCCGCCCCGGCTGCCCTGCCGGCACAGGCACCGGCCCGCTTCACGCCGCCGGTGGCGGCCCCGGCGCTCAGCGTGCAAGAGCCCCCGCCCTGGGTCGATGACGCCGTGCCCGACGAGCTGGACGGCCCGCACCACAAGGCCCACAGCGTCGATACCGCCTTGTCGGCTGCGCCAGTGCTGCCGCCCGACGCGCGCGTGCCCGCCGTGCTGCTGACCAGCGCGTTGGGCGATCAATGGGCCGACCTGATCCGGCCGCTGGTGGCTGACGCCAGCATCACCGCGATGGCCCGAGAACACTCCGCGCGCGTACCGTTCGAACGCTGGACGATCGACCCGACAACCAAGAGCGTGGCGCGGAAGGTCATCGACCAAGAGTCGCAAGAATTCCCGCGTCCGAACGAAGCGCATATCGGCAAACCCTACCGCTACGCCTATACGGCAGCGCTTGCGAACGAGAACGCGTTCGTGGGGCTCGCGACGCGCCTCTTCAAGCACGACATGGAAACGGGTAAGCGCCAGGTCCACAACTTCGGCCCAGGCCGCATGCCCGGCGAGTTCGTGTTCGTCGCCAAGGCGAACGCGCGAGCCGAAGACGACGGCTGGCTGATGGGCTACGTCATCGACACGAAGGCCGAGACGACCGACCTGGTGATCCTTGATGCAGCCAACTTCGAAGGCGCCCCGCAAGCGGCGATCACGATCCCGCACCGCATCCCGCCCGGCTTCCACGGCAACTGGATGCCTGCGTAGGAAGTAGACTACAATCGACGGCGCTTTCGGCGGCCTTGGCGCGCCGGGCGCCGTCGATAAACTGCGCAGGCGGATATGCGGTCACGAATCTGCGCCCGAAGGAGATGCGACCGATGACGATCACCAACAAAGAGTCCGGCACCAACATTCACGAGGTGGCCGACAGAATTTTCCGCATCAACTCGCCGGTCAACGCCATACCGGGTGGCTTCTCGTTCAATCAGTATCTCGTGCTCGACGATCAGCCGCTGCTGTTCCACACCGGCCCCCGCCGCATGTTCCCGCTTGTGCGCGAAGCCGTGCAATCGGTGATCGCGCCCGAAAAATTGAAATACATCGCGTTCTCGCATTTTGAGGCGGACGAGTGCGGCGCGCTGAACGAATGGCTCGAAGCAGCGCCGCAAGCCGTTCCGGTTTGCAGCACGATTGCAGCGCTGGTCTCGGTAACCGACGTCGCCGACCGTGCGCCGAAACCGCTTGCGGACGGCGAACAGCTCGTGCTCGGCAACAAGACGATGCGCTGGCTCGACGCGCCGCACCTGCCGCACGGCTGGGATTGTGGCTACCTGTTTGAGGAAAAGACCAAAACGCTGTTCTGTGGCGATCTCTTCACGCAAGGCGGCGCCGACACACCGGCTCTCACTGAGGCTGACATACTTGGCCCCAGCGAAGCCTTCCGCAAACCGCTCGATTACTTTGCGCACGCGCCGAACGGCAGCGCTCTGATCGAACGCCTTGCCGGGACGGCGCCGCGCACGCTCGCGTGCATGCACGGCTCGGCCTGGGCAGGAGACGGCGCGGCACTCCTGCGAGCCCTAGCGTCAGCGATACACTAACTTGCCAAAGACCACGGCGCGCCGCTAAGCGTTGACCGTCAGCTATTCATCGATCGGATCAACGCAACATGTCGCTACCGCCCGTCCTGCAAAACCGCTTGTCCGTTCCGGTCATCGGCGCGCCGCTCTTCATCGTCTCCGGCCCCGAGCTCGTCATTGCCCAGTGCAAGGCCGGTATCGTGGGATCGTTCCCGGCGTTGAACGCGCGGCCGGCCGAGATGCTCGACAAGTGGGTCGAACGCATCAAAACCGAACTCGACGACCACGAACAGAAGAGGGGCAAGAAGGCAGCCCCCTTCGCCGTCAACCAAATCGTCCACGCTTCGAACGACCGCGTCATGCACGATATGGCCGTGTGCGTGAAGCACAAGGTTCCGATCATCATCACCAGCCTGCGCGCCCCGGCCGAAATCGTGAAGGCGGCGCACGGCTATGGCGGCGTGGTCTTTCACGACGTCATCAACATTCGCCACGCGAAGAAGGCGGCGGAGGAGGGCGTCGATGGCCTTATCCTGGTGTGCGCTGGCGCCGGTGGCCATGCGGGTACGCTATCGCCGTTCGCGCTCGTCCCTGAAGTCCGCTCCTGGTTCGACAAGACGATCCTGCTCTCAGGCTCGATCGCGAACGGCTCAAGCGTGCTCGCAGCCCAAGCGATGGGCGCGGACCTCGCGTATCTCGGCACTCGCTTCATCGCCACGACCGAGGCGAACGCCGACCCGCGCTACAAGCAAATGCTGGTCGAAACGATGGCGAACGACATCGTCTATTCGAACCTGTTCACCGGCGTGCACGGTAACTACCTGGGCCCGTCGATCACGGCCGCGGGCCTCGATGCGAACGCGCTGCCCGAAGCCGACAAGTCGAAAATGAACTTCGGCTCGGGTGGCAACATGGAAAAGAAA
>JANNEL010000116.1:0-1575 GCA_031378595.1 Alphaproteobacteria bacterium | reverse complement strand
GGCGAGCAGCGAATTTCGGCCGGGATCGTTCGCGTAAAGTTGCGGCTAACATGTGTGTTGTTGTTGCTGGCCTGAACCTCCACCTCAACGTCCAGCGAGAATGGCAGCGTGACCGGGCCTTGCGGCGGATTGGGGTTGGCGAACGCGGCTGCGCATCTTTGTCCGGCGATCAGGCTCGGGATGGCGAGCGCGTTCGACGGAACCTGATGGGTCGTCGGATCCACCACGGCGTCTTCGCCGTGGAACGGCGGTTGCATGCTGTAGGCGGTCCATGTGCCCTTGGGGTTGAGCAGACCGGGTACGCCGAGGCGCACCAGTCTGACGTCCGCGCTCGAATTGACCCGGGCGTGCACGCGCAATTTCAGCGTCGCGGGCGCACCGGTTGCGGCCCACGTTCCGGTTGCGTCCGAAACGGAGATGACGGGCGCCTGCGGACGGCCGCCCTTCTTGCTCAAGCTGACACTGACCTCTTTGTAATCGACGGTCGCGGCCCAGGCGACAGACGCCACTGCGCCAAGCCCGATGGCAGCTGCTAGAACACGAAGTGACTTGAGCCGGAACATTCGAAACCTCTATGACTCGCAGCGCGTGCGCTTGAACGTCGGGCTCATGCGTCGATCGTACAAGTGCCGGTCGTCACGCTGCGGCTGAAATCCTGACGATCCGAATGGCCCGCAAGGCCTGATCGGTCGTCGCTGCCGGGACCGACAAGCCCGATGCGCTTGTCCATCGTTCTGTCAGAATCTGTGCGTTGGCAGAGGAAAAAATCCGGCTATACGTGTCCCCGAAACCGGAGGGACAAATGCGGCAGAAGAATTGGCGGTTGGTGATCGTGGGCGGCGTAATGATCGCGCTCGGCGTCGTGTTCTTTCTCATCATGCTGGGCGTCGCGCCCCAATCGACCGACCCGAAAGCCCTGATGGAAATCGTGGGTCAAACCTCCGGCGTCGTCATGGGCCTCGGCGTCGCGATTGCGATCGTCGGCTATATCGGAAAGAAACCGGCATAGGGTGCCGCACGAGGATCGAGGTGAATCTCAAGAATTTCTCGGAGCACATCGCCCCGCAAGGGACACAGCCGACGTGGTGGTGCCGTGCCGACCAGGCGCTACACCGGCCGTGCTTGTGCGCATGCCTGTCTCACTCGCCTGTAACGCGAACGGATGTCGCCGCTGCGCAACGGAGCTGCCGCGACCCGCAGGCTCTCGTGCGTTATGTCTTGCTGGGTTCCTGCCAAGTCTGACAAGTTCGCGCCTTGCGGTTGGGGGATGGGGTGCTGAAGTCGCGGCTTGCGATCCTTTTGGTCGCGTCGGTTCTCCAAGCCGTGTTCTGGCTTGCAGTGCTGCGGGCGGACCCGTTCGGCATGTCGTCGGCGGCGGACCGGGTGTCGGAGGGCATCTTCCTGCGTCTGTATCCGATTCTCTATCCGGGGGCTGCGCGCGACAAGATCCAAGTCGTCATGATCGACGAAGGGCAATTGCCGCTCCCCATCGAAGGCGCGAGCAGCGAGTGGCCCATCCGCTTTGAAGATCATGTGGCGCTGATCGAGCGCATTCTTTCGTTCGAACCGAAGGCC
>JANNEL010000093.1:0-1524 GCA_031378595.1 Alphaproteobacteria bacterium | reverse complement strand
CGCCTTGATCTTCGCGCGCTCGTCGCCGGGCAGCGCGTCCCACTCGCTGTGCCAAGCGTTTACGACCGCCGGGCCATAGGTCTCGGTCAGTCCGTACACGTGATGCACCTGGAAGCCTGCCGTCTCCATCCGCGCGAGCGTCGCCGCAGGAGGTGGCGCTGCGGCCGTCATAAACTCGACGCGGGTCTTGAGTGCGCGGCGCTCCGCGTCGCCGGCATTGACCAGCATCCCCATCACGATCGGCGCGCCGCACATGTGCGTGACGCCATAACGCGCACACGCGTCGAACATGTTCGCCGCCGTCACGCGGCGCAGACAAACATGCGTCCCGGCCACGACCGAAATCGTCCACGTGAAGCACCAGCCGTTGCAATGAAACATCGGCAGCGACCAGAGGTAAACGGGATGCGCGCGAATCGAAGCCGAAATCACGTTCCCCATCGCGAGCAGATAAGCACCGCGCGAATGGAACACGACGCCCTTTGGGTCCCCCGTCGTGCCGCTTGTGTAGTTCAGCGTAATCGCTTGCCACTCGTCGGCGGGCAGCGACCAAACGAACCCCGGATCGCCACCCTTCAGGAAATCCTCGTATTCGATCTCGCCGATCAGTTCGCCGCCGTTGAATTCTGGATCGTCGATCCCGATCAGATAGGGTTTGGCTTTGCAGAGCTTCAACGCCTCCCGCGCCAGCGCCCCGAACTCCTTGTCGACGATC
Source organism: Alphaproteobacteria bacterium (assembly GCA_031378595.1). Lineage (GTDB taxonomy): Bacteria > Pseudomonadota > Alphaproteobacteria > Micropepsales > Micropepsaceae > SZUA-430. Next base: position 809 of record JANNEL010000093.1, on the reverse strand, counting down.
AAGACCTTCGCCTCGCCATGATCGAGGATGAACGCAATCTCCTGCGCGCTCAGGCGGTAGTTGATCGCGTTCAACACGCCTTGCGTCATCAACACGCCGTAGTGCGCGTCCAGCATCGGCGGAATGTTCGGTGCGATCACCGCGACCGTATCGCCGAGCCCGATACCGCACTTCGTCAGCGCCGAAGCCAATCGCCGGCAACGTTCATAGAACGTCGCATACGTAATCTTCTGTTCGCCGTGCAGAATGGCGATGTGGTTCGGAAACGTGGACGCCGCGCGCTCCAAGAACGTCAGCGGCGACAGCGATTGGTAGTTCGCGGGGTTCTTGTCGAGATCGAGCGTATAGGGGTTCGTCTGACGCTTGTCCTTCGCGACCGGCTTTGCCTTCGCTGCCACTTTAGGCGTCGCCTTGGCCAAGCTCTTCGCCGGCTTCTTGACGGCCTTACCCTTGCGCGCGGACGGCATTTCGACACCCTTTTGTCTGGATTGCGCGGGACGTTAGCGAAGGGGGCAGGGGCCGCGCAACATCGGTGACGAACCGACGCACGCTCGCCCGCTGGCAGGGTGCATGGCCGCTCGCTATGCAAGGGCCATGCACCGCGTCACCGCCGCCGACTACCGCAAAATCCTCTCGCTGCTTGCGACGGCGGTGATCATGCTGCTCGCCAACGGGCTGCAAGGCACGCTCGTTCCGGTGCGCGCGCACGAGGCGGGCTTCACCGCAACGGCGATCAGTCTGATCGGCGCCGCTTACTTCACCGGCTTTGTCAGCGGTTGCCTCCTGGGTCCTCGCCTGATCCACCGCGT
>JANNEL010000092.1:0-4947 GCA_031378595.1 Alphaproteobacteria bacterium | reverse complement strand
CAACGACGAAAGGAAAGAGCGAAGGAAGAAAGAGCGGGCGGGGACGCCCGCGGTCCCAGGAGCCGATAGCACCTGTCGACGAACGGACCCTTCGATCAACGCGATGCATGCAAAATTTCACGACCCTCACCGCCGTTGCCGCGCCGCTGCCGATGATCAACGTCGACACCGACATGATCATCCCGAAGCAGTTTTTGAAGACGATTCAAAGAACGGGCCTGGGCAAGCACCTGTTCGAGGAAATGCGCTACACGCCGGATGGGAAAGAACTCCCAGAGTTTGTGCTCAACAAGTCCGCTTACCGCAAGGCGCAGATTTTGGTCACTGGTCAAAATTTTGGCTGTGGTTCAAGCCGTGAGCATGCGCCCTGGGCGCTCCTCGACTTCGGCGTCCGCTGCGTGATCGCAACGTCGTTCGCCGACATTTTCTACAACAACTGCTTCAAGAACGGCATTTTGCCGATCGTCCTGCCGCAAGAGGACGTCGACAAGCTGATGGACGACGCGAACCGCGGCGCGAATGCGGTCGTCACGGTCGACCTTGAGAAACAAGAAATCCGCGGCCCCGACGGCGGCATGATCAAGTTCGACGTCGACCCGTTCCGCAAGCAATGCCTACTGAACGGCTGGGACGACATCGGCCTCACCATGCGCCACGAAAAAAGCATCGACGCCTTCGAAGCCAAGCGCCGCATGCAGTCGCCTTGGATGTAGTTCGCGCGGGCAGTCAGTGAGGCAATCGGCCTAATAGCGGCACGGCTCCGGAAGTTCTATTATTGTTCCTGAGTTGGCGGAATGGGGTTGGTCGCCGGCGCAAACGCTTCCCAAACGGATATCAAACGGATTCCAAACACCAAAACCCGCAGAAATAAGCCAAGCAAACGCATCTAACGGATTCGATTTTCGATATTGCGATGACCAAGACCCTGCTCCTCCTCCCCGGCGACGGCATCGGCCCCGAAGTAATGGCCGAGGTCGAGCGCTTAATCGGCTGGTTCAACACCAAAACGGCCGCGAAATTTGAAATCGACCGCGACCTGGTTGGCGGCGCCTCCTTCGACAAGCACGGCACGCCGGTTACCGAAGCCGCAATGAAGAAGGCACTCGGCGCCGACGCCGTCTTGTTCGGCGCCGTCGGTGGCCCGAAATACGCGAGCGCGCCTTATGACAAGCGTCCGGAGGCGGCGCTCCTCCGCCTGCGCAAGGATTTGGGCCTGTTCGCAAACCTGCGCCCCGCGCTCTGCTTCGACGCCTTGAAGGAATCCTCGACGCTAAAGCCCGAGATCGTGGCCGGCCTCGACATCATGATCGTGCGCGAACTCACGGGCGGGGTCTATTTCGGCGAACCGCGCGGGATCACGCAACTTCCGAACGGCGCACGCCGCGCGGTCGATACGCAGGTCTACGACACGCACGAAATCCACCGCATCGCCCGCGTCGCCTTCGAGCTCGCGCGCCTGCGCAAGGGCAAAGTCGCCTCCGCCGAAAAGCACAACGTGATGACGTCGGGCCTGCTCTGGAAGGATGAGGTCACAAAGCTCCACGCTGCCGAATACAAAGACGTCGAGCTCACCCACATCCTGGCCGACAACTGCGCCATGCAGCTCGTGCGCAATCCGAAGCAGTTCGACGTGATCGTCACCGACAATCTGTTCGGCGATATCCTCTCCGACGAAGCGGCGCAGCTCACCGGCTCGATCGGCATGCTGCCTTCGGCCTCTCTGGGCGCACGCGATGCAAGCGGCAAACAGCGCGCGCTCTACGAGCCGATCCACGGCTCGGCGCCCGATATCGCGGGCCACGACAAAGCAAACCCGATCGCGGCCATCCTCTCGTTCGCCATGTGCCTGCGTTATTCCTTCGCAATGAAGGCGGAAGCTAACCTCGTCGAACGCGCCGTCTCGAGCGTTCTGGATCAAGGCATCCGCACCGGCGACATCATGCAGCCCGGTAAGCGCCAAGTCGGCACCAAGGCGATGGGCGCAGCCGTGCTCGAAGCCCTCGACACCCATCAACGTTAGAGAACGAAACGAATGTCCTGGAAAGTTGCAGTCGTAGGCGCCACCGGCAACGTCGGCCGCGAAATGCTGAACATCCTCTCCGAGCGCGAATTCCCGCTGAGCGAAATTGTGGCGCTCGCGTCGCGCAAAAGCGTCGGCCGCGAAGTCTCCTACGGCGACCGCACGTTGAAATGCAAAGCGCTCGAACACTACGATTTCAAGGGCACCGACATCGTGCTGATGTCGGCGGGGAGCACCATCTCCGGCGAATGGTCGCCCAAGATTGCAGCGACGGGCGCCGTCGTCATCGACAACTCGTCGAAGTGGCGCATGGATCCCGACGTGCCCCTCGTCGTGCCGGAAGTGAACGCGACAGCGATCGCCAAGTTCGCGAAGAAAAACATCATCGCAAACCCGAACTGCTCGACCGCGCAAATGGTCGTGGCGCTGAAACCGCTGCACGAAGTCGCCCGCGTCAAGCGCGTGGTCGTCTCGACCTATCAGTCCGTTTCCGGCGCCGGCAAAGAGGCGATGGACGAACTCTTCAACCAAACCCGCGCGATCTTCGTCACCGACTCGATCGAAGCGAAGCAGTTCACGAAGCAAATCGCCTTCAACGTTATCCCGCACATCGACAGCTTCATGGACGACGGCTACACGAAAGAAGAATGGAAGATGGCGGCCGAGACGCGCAAGATTCTCGATCCCGATATCAAGGTGACGGCGACCTGCGTCCGCGTGCCCGTTTTCGTCGGCCATTCTGAGGCGATCAACATCGAGTTCGAACGCCCCATCACGCCGGCCCAAGCGCGCGACATCCTGCGCGAGGCGCCGGGCGTTATGGTGGTCGACAAGCGTGAAGACGGCGGCTACGTCACGCCCGTCGAATGCGTCGGCGACTACGCGACGTTCATCAGCCGTATCCGCAAAGACCCAACGGTCGAGAACGGTCTCGCGCTCTGGTGCGTCTCCGACAACCTCCGCAAAGGTGCCGCCCTGAACGCCATCCAGATCGCCGAAATCCTAATCAGCCGTCACCTGAAGAAGGCGGCCTAACGCGGCACCTGCTCCGGCCGCACAACACGAGGACCAACCTGCGTCAAAACCTGCTGCGCATCGAACGCCCGGGACTCACCCTCCTGCACAGCCGACTTGACCAGAATGATCTCTGCCGTCGCGATGTAGTTCGTCACCGGCTGCACGTCATAGGAACCCCACGGCCCCCACGGATCGTACCAGGGCCGCGGATACCAGCCTGGGAACCCGTGATAGAAAAACCCGCGGCCGCCGTAGGAATCGATCCAATAGCGATACCGCGTCTTCGCCTCGGTATCGCGCCCGACGACGAGGAAGTGGGAATACCCGTTCTGCAGCGTCAACTCCGCCGCCCGGTAGAGCAGGTAGTCCTCGACGGTCTCCCGCTTGGTCAGCGAGTTCCCGCGGAACGTGACGCGATACTTGTTCTGGTCGAGCCGCTCCTCGGAGTAGCCGAACCCGCGCGGCGGCGCTTGCTGATAGGGCGTGGCCGTCACGCAAGCCGACAAGAGACTGATGAGCGCAATCACGACGATGAAGCGGTTCATAACACCCTCCGGAAAACGAACGAGCCTATCACCGAACCGCCTCGGCCGCCAAAACACGAGACGGCTGAACGAGTTCCGCTTGCGCCGCCACCAGCCGCAATTCGTCGGCGCCGGCACTCGCCCGCAAAACACCGTCGACCGCGGAACAGGCCGCAGACAACGCCGCAGCAACGTCCCACCCTGCGATGCGCGCGGCGAGATAGAGCGCCGCCAACAAATCGCCGGAACCGTTCGGCACCGAAGCGATCCGCGGCGCCGACACCGCCCAAGCGCCATCGCCGGCAACCGTGACTGTCCCGATGCGTTCCAAACCGAACGACACGGACGTAACCACCGTCTCGGCCTTGCCCAGCGCCCGCGCCGCCGCCACAGCGTCAGCCGCAGTCTCAATCTTCTTCGACGTCAGGCTCTGCAGCTCGAAACGGTTCGGCGTCACGATATCGGCGAGCGGCACGAGCTCCCGCGCCATCGCCTCGGCGACGCCCGGCCGCGCATACGCGCCGTCGTCGTCCCCGAACACCGGATCGCACAAATAAACCGCACGTGGGTTCTGCCCCTTAACCCGCCGCACGGCATCGGCCACGGCGCGCGCCTGATCGGCCGCCCCAAGGTAGCCGGAGATCACGCCATCGCAGCGCGCGAGCCACCCATGCGCGTCGAGCCCGTCGATCAACGCCGCGATCGAAGCCACGTTTGTCGCCTCACCGCGAAACCGCCCATGCCCCGGATGGTTCGACAGCAACACGGTCGGCACCGCCCACACGTCGAGGCCCAACCGCTGCAAAGCAAAGCGGACGCCCGAATTGCCCACATGCCCGCGGACCACTTCGGACTGAATGGAAAGTACGCAACGAGGGTCAGACATCGGCTCAGCATACACCCCGCGCCTGGGAATCCGCACCACCCTTGGCTTGGCTTCGCCATCCGCCGTCGCTAGTTTGCGCCGCCCACTTCTGAGGTTGACCCCATGACCATCCGCCCCCGCCGCAGCGTGCTCTACATGCCGGGCTCTAACGCCCGCGCGCTGGAGAAGGCGGCGACGCTGCCCGCCGATGCGTTGATCCTCGACTTAGAAGACGCCGTCGCGCCAGAAGCAAAGGAACTCGCCCGAACCCAGGTCTGCGCGGCCGTCAAGGATCGCCGCTTCGGAAAGCGTGAGGTCATCATCCGAATCAACGGCCTCGACACGCCGTGGGGACACGACGACATCGTCGCGGCCGCGGATGCTGCCCCAGACGCAATCCTTGTCCCGAAGGTCAACGACGAAACCGACGTCACGCACGCCGAACAGCACGCGGAAGACGCACCCGACTCATGCGCGCTTTGGCTCATGATGGAAACGCCTCACGCGATCTTCAACGCGAT
>JANNEL010000075.1:0-10494 GCA_031378595.1 Alphaproteobacteria bacterium | reverse complement strand
TTGTCTTTCAAAAGGTCGTGGCCGCTCATCAGGTCGTCCATGTCGACGACTTCGAAGGCCGCGTGGTTGAACTTCGGTGTTCCAGTGCCCAGCATGAAGAGCGTGTGATGGTCGGCGGGTTGGTCGCCGCGATCGCAACGCATGAAGGCGCCGAGTGCGAACTCGGGCGAAAGCTTGATCTCGTCGGAGGTGATGAAGCCGAAGCGTTCCTTGTACCAAGCTTCGCTGGCGCGGAAGTTTCCGACGTTCAGCACGCAGTGGCCGAGGCGCTTGATGTGCGAGGCGCCTTGGCCGACAAGCTTGGGTGCGTTGCGCCGTGGTTGCGTGCGGGCGTCGTTCACGAGCGGGGCGGGCGGGACGGCAGCGGGCGACAGGGTTTCGCGGCCTGTCACGACTTCGATGTTGAAGCCGTCGGGGTCTTTCAGGCGGACGACTTTGCCGCCGCCGGGGCCGTCGAGCGCTTCGACTTTTGCGTCCTCGGATTTTGCGAGCGCAACGAGATCGTCTTGGGAGAGGGCGCGGAACGCGACACCTTTGAAGCTGGGATCGCCCAGGTGGGTCACATGAACGTAGGGGTCCGCGCCTTGGCCGCGCATATAGAGCGTCGCCGTGTCGCGATGGGCGCGGACGAGGCCGAAGTCGTTCAAGAACGCTTCCATCTTGTCGAGGTCGGGCGCGGTGAAGCGAACGAAGGCGATGTCGTCGACTTTGATCATGGTTTGGCTTCCTTCTTGCGAGCTTCCAATGCGGTTTTGGCGAGGCGCGCGGCCTCCGCCGGTTTCACGCCGAGCGCGACCAGTGCGGTTTCGACGATCTCCGCGGCAAAGGCGAAGGGCTCCGTCACCGGGTGCCTCGCCTCCGAGACGCGCATGCCGGCCGATGTGGCGATCCCGATCATCGCGACAGTTGCGGCGTTGACCGACGCGACGGCGAAGCGCTTCGTCTTCTGACCGAGAACGATATCGCCGCGGATGCCGGCATTGATCGGCGTGTCGGGATCGACGCTGCCGGGAATGAGCCGGAGCAACGCGCGCGCGCGCACGGGCTGGGCGATCGCGAAGGCGAGCAGCGAAGAGAGGCCATTGGCCATGCGCACGGCCGCGTCGGTGACGCCTTCGTTTGTTGCGGCGATCTTGTCTTCCAGCTCAATTCGGATGCGCTTGCCGACGGCGGCGGCGAGATCTTCCTTGTCCGTGAAGTGGGTGTAGAACGTGCCCTTCGCGACGTCGGCTTCCTCGGTGATCTCGTCGATCGAAAGCGCATCAAGACCGCGCGCGGCGACCAGGCGTTCGGCGGCCGCGACCAGTTCGCCGCGCGTTCGTTCGCGTTTGCGGGTGACCCTCGGCAATGGTTCACTTTTCATCATGATCGATATTACGCGCGGCCCAGAATTTTGGACAACGCCGTTGCGAACGCAGCCGTCGGGTTTTTGGCTGCCCCCATGCTGCGCCACGCGACCACCCGGTCAGGCCGCACGAGCACGGCGCCTTGGGCCGAGATTTCGCGCTGCCGCACCCATGCCGAACGAGGGTCGCGATAGTTGCCCTCGATGTGTCCGATCGTGACCGCGTCCAACGGAACACCGAAATCCTTCGCGACACCTTTGGCTGCATCGCACCAAGCACGGCCATCCTCACCGGCGATCAGCAAGAAGTGGCCCGCCTTGACAAGGCTCATCAAAGGTTTGCTGACGCCGTCAGCATCGTCGACGTTGGCGTGCGGCAGAGGTGCGCCCGGCCGGGTGCTTGGCATGTAGACGCGAACGGGATCGACGGGGGCAAGTGGGGCCGTGTCGTCGTTGACGACGGCCGGAGATGCGTAGGTGTAGCCGTATTCGACGTTGTGTTCGTTGAATTCCATCGATTGCGTCGCCACTATCTTCAGCACGGCGCGGCGATGGTCGGCGTCCTCCGGCTGGCCGCTCCACAGACGTTGCAGCTGCTTCCAGTTGGCCTCGACACCGGCTTCCGGGTTCAAACCGAGTTGATAGCCAAAGCCTAGCTGGTTCAGTGCATTCTCGACCGAGCGCTGTACGTTGTTGGCCGTGATGGCGCGGCGTTCGGGCTCATAGGTGCCGAGCAAGCTGTCGTTCGCTTGACCCTTGAGCACAGCGGCGATTTTCCAGGTGAGATTGTGCACGTCCTGGATGGCGCTGTTCAGGCCGAGACCGCCGGTCGGCGGATGGCGGTGGGCTGCGTCGCCCGCGAGGAACACGCGTCCGACGCGGAAGCGGTCGGCTACGACGCCTTCCAGCGCCCAGCGCGAAAAGCGATGGATCTCAACCGGATGGTCGCCGATCCCGAGGGCGGCACGCATGTCGGCTTCGACGCGCGTATCGTCGAGCGCGCGCGGATCGTCGAACGGGTAGTTGAGGTGATAGACCCATTCCTCGGACTCGGGGCCCCAGCGGTTTGGGCCCATCGGCACGAGCACGCCCAGCGCTGCCGTTTCCGGATGCCAAATCCAACGCAAGAGCACGTCGGGATCGCGCGCCCAACGCGAAAGATCAGCCGTCATGTGGATCGAGACTTCGCGCGCGAGATTGCGCTGCCCGTCGAGTGTGACGCCGAGCTTCGGGCCGATCGTGCGGCCGCCGTCGCAGGCGATGACGTACCCGGCGCGGACGGTATAGTGCGAGCCGTCGCTCAGGTCTTTGACGGTCGCGGTGACCCCGTTTGCGTCTTGCGCGAGGTCGGTCAATTCGTGCGCGAAACGCACGCGGCCCGGCGCGAGTTTCTCGGCCTGCTGCTTCATGATCGGCTCGAGACGGATTTGCGGCAGGTTCGTCGAGCGGCAGGGACTGGCCGCCGCCCAGAAGGGATCGCGACCGGCGGCGCCCCAGCATTCCATCTTTGCGATCCGACGGCCGATGCCGGGGCGCGGTCCGCCGAAGCCGGCGTACCATGCCGTCGCCGACATCTGCTCCGCCGGCGTGCCGCGGGCGTAAATTTCGTTTGCGATACCGACCTCAGTCAGTATCTCCATCGCACGTTGGTTAAGCACATGCGCCTTCGGCAGTGTCGATGTGGTGGGCAGCGCGCTTACGAGCAGCGACTCGATGCCGAGGCGCGAGAGCAGTGCCGAGGCGGTCAGGCCAGCGCCGCCGCCGCCAACAATCAGAACCGGGATATTCGTTTGGGTCATGGATGTCTCCGCCGATGCCGGGTCGCTCGTGGTGCAACCTCAAAAATGACCATATAGTCAAAAATGACCAAATAGTCAATATGAAATTTGCGTGCAAGAAAATTGCAACCGGCGGCGCCGCTAAGTGGCCGCCGGGAATGACGAAAATCGAGAGGAAGTTCAGAAGCCGTGCTTGGCTTGTCTGCGTGCGACGGCGCGTTGGAGTTGCAGGCGCTCTCTTACGGACAGGGGTCGCTTCAGCGCTTGGCCGCTTTCGGCAATGCGGGCGGGTTGGAAGACGTCGTAGACGCGGCCGCCCTTCGTGCCTTTGCCTTGGGCTGCCACTCTGACCGTGTCGTCGATGATCCAGTTGCGGACGGGGCCGGAGTCCAGATGGATGAAGTGGTTGTCCGGATACCAACCGACGCCGCCGCGGGCCATCTTGCGGGCGATCTTCGCGGCCGGCGACAAGTTCCCATCCAGCGTGATGTCGATCGCGCGGCCTTCGAGATGCTTACTTTTTTCCGCGACGCCGAAGATGCGCGAGGCCAGCATCTCGTTCGTCTTCTTCGTGCGGTAGGCCGAGAGCACGGTCGCGCGCGTTTGGCCCGCGTGGTCGATCACGTCGGCCAGGAAGTCGAGCGTTTCGACGTAGACGGGGCCGGACACGTTCTCGCGGTGGTCGCGCAGGAACAGGGCGAGGTCGATCATTGCGGATGGGATTGGGCCAATCTTGTCCCTGAACGGGCCGTCGAAGGTTTCGCCGGTGTGGATGTTCTTGAGCGACAAACGGCGGGGGATGGAACGCGCGGGGAAGATGAACGGCTCGTCGCTTAGAATGCGCGCGTTCGCGGCCGACCCGAAGACAAGTGTCAGGCCCGTTGCCAGCAGAAAATCGCGTCGTTTGAGCAGCATTGCTCTTCCATCTAAGCGCACCCCCTTAAAAAGACTACAACATCTCGTTCAAATATGCGTTGGGTCCAGCAACCCTGAGGCGATTTGTCGGCGGCCCCTGATCTCGGCTAGGGTCTCCCTGGTAAACTCTCCTTAGTGCGCACCTTCTTCGTCTTCATTTGGGTTGAGGCCGGATGTCGGTGTGAAGAAGACTGAAACATCGATATTTGGTGGAGGAATGAAGCCCATGACTTACAGACGCATGCTGCTTGCCTCGGCGTTCACGCTCGCTTTCGTGCCCCTGGCTCAGGCCAAGGTTCCCGCTGCGCAAGCGGATCGGCTGGGGAAAGATTTAACGTGGAACGGGGCTGAGACTGCGGGAACCGGCGACGTGCCGGCCTACACAGGCGGCATCACGGCACCGCCGGCCGGCGTCAAGTTCGATCCGAAGTCGCAGCATCCGCCAGATCCCTATCCCGGCGACAAACCGAAATACACGATCACCGCCGCCAACATGGCGCAGTACGAAGGCAAGCTGACCGAAGGGAGCAAAGCGCTTCTGAAGCGGCTGCCGACGTTCAAGATGAACGTGTACGAGTCGCGGCGCAGCTGCACCGTGCCGCAATACGTGCAAGCGGCAACGAAGAACAATGCCTTGGTCGCGGGGCTCACGCCGGATGGCGAGGGTGTCACCGGCGGTATCATGGGGACACCGTTCCCGATCACCGAGAATGCGATGGAGATGGCCTGGAACCATCGCCTGCGCTTCCTGCCGCACAAGCTCTATCGCCAGTATGCGACGGCGCCGGTGCAGGCGAACGGGTCGTTCAACATGATCCGCTATCAGGACGAAGCGATCGTCAACTGGACCGATCCGTCGAAGAAGAAAGCGGAAGACCTCCAAAACATCCAGCTCATGTACCTGCAGAATACGGTCGCGCCGCCGCGGCTCGCCGGCAACGTGATCTTGGTGCACGAGTCGCTCAACGGTGCGGTCGAGCCCCGCAAAGCGTGGTCTTACAATCCCGGGCAACGCCGTACGCGGCGCGCGCCGGACATCGCCTACGACAACCCGGGCTTTAACACGGACGGCATGTCGACGGCCGACTCGTTCACCGGGTTCAACGGTGCGCTCGACCGCTATACGTGGTCGATGGCCGGCAAGAGCGTGAAGATCGTTCCGTACAACTCGTACAAAATCCTCAACTCGAAATACAACGATCTCATCAAACCGAACAATCTCAATCCGGATTTGGTGCGCTATGAGCCGCATCGCGTGTGGACGATCGAAGCGAAGTTGAAGGCCGGGCAGCGCCATCTTTACGCGCGGCGCGTGATGCATATGGACGAAGACCAGCGTGCGCTGGTGGCCGCAGAACTCTACGACGGCCGTGGCGGTTTGTGGCGCGTTCAGGAGCTGCACTCGGTCAACTTCTACCATGTGCCGATGTGCTTCTCGATTGCCGAGATGGTCTACGACATCCAGAGCAGCGGGCGGTATCTTGCCGGTTCGCTGGTCAGCGAAGAGAAGCCGTTCAATTTCAACGCCGACGAGCTTAGCGAGTCGCGATTCCAGCCGGACGCGTTGCGCACGATCGGCGTGCGCTGAGGCTTGGATCTATGGAATGAAGGAAGCCGCTCCGTTGGGGGCGGCTTTTTTCTTAGCGGGTGTTGAGGACGATCGAGTTCGACTGCGTGCGGATCGCAATCGACTGAAGCGCGTGGTCCTTGAGCGGCATCACGGCCGCGATGGGATACATGCTGACCCACGTCGATGACGAGCAGACGAGGAAGTCGGCCGTCGCACTCGTCCCGTCAGCGGAGATCGAGGTGATTGCGAGTTCGGCTGCACCGATGCCGCTGTCGGACATACCGGTGATGTGCGCGACGCGGCCGTCGGGACCTGCGATCACCGTTCCGGAGTCGATGCGCGATGCGAGCTGCCGCTCGCAGGCGCCGCTCGCGTCGCCGGCGTCGTAGGTGTGCGGAACCGAAGGAACCGTGCGCAGCGCCGGATTCAGATTCGGTGCGACCAGCTGACGTTGCGGCGCGGCGATCGCCGTGGAACTCAGAATGCCAATCAAAACCGCAAGCGCGATGGTACGCGACATGAACGTGACCCCAGAAAATCTAATTGAGCGCACGCGCATCCTAGCAGACGGGCGTGCGCGCACCATCGCGCTCGCCTCGCAACCTTAATGCGGGCGATGAGGGTTAATGGCGGCGCGTTGTCTGCGTTACGCGCTGGCGCGAACCCAATCGGTGACGATGGTCTCGAGCACGGGAAGCGGCACGCCACCGTTTTCGAGCACGGTGTCGTGGTATTTGTGGATGTCGAAGCGGGGGCCCAACGCCGTCTTCGCCCGCTCGCGCAGCTCCAGAATCTTGTTCTTGCCGATCTGGTAGGCGCAGGCTTGGCCCGGCCACACGAAGTAGCGGTCGATTTCGCGCACGATGTTGTCGCGGGTGAGCGCCGTGTTCGCGAGGAAGTAGTCGACGGAGCGTTTGCGGTCCCAACCTTTCGCGTGGATGCCGGTGTCGACCACCAGGCGGCAAGCGCGCCAAAGCTCCATCGTGATCCGGCCCACTTCGTCGAGATCGTCGGCGTAGAGGCCCATCTCCTTCGCCAGGAGTTCGGTGTAGAGCGCCCAGCCTTCAACGTAAGCGGTGAAGAACACGTATTTGCGGAACTCGGGGATTGCCGTTGTTTCTTGCGCGATCGAGATCTGCAAGTGGTGGCCCGGGATGCCTTCATGGAAGGCCAAGGCTGCCATTTGCCATTTCGGCAGTGCTGCCATCGAGGCGAGGTTGTAGGCGACGTAACCCGGGCGCGAGCCGTTGGGCGTGCCTTGATTGTAGAAGGCGATCGTTTGGCCGCTTTCGAGGAACGGCTCCATCCGCTTCACTTCGATCGTGGCCTTGGGCAGCGTGCCGAATACTTTTGGCAGAGCGGCATTCGCTTGGGCTTCCATTTCGCGCGCACGGGTCAAGTAGTCGCTGCGGCCTTGTTCCGTGTTCGGGTAGAGGTAGCGCGGGTTCGTGCGCAGATCGGTATAGAAGGCTTTCAGCGGGCCCTTGAAGCCGATGCGTTTCTTTACGATCTCCATGTCGGCTGCGAGGCGGGCGACTTCGGCGAGGCCCAGCTCGTGGATGTCGTTCGCGGACATTTTCAACGTCGTGTGCGCCATGATAGCTTGGTCGTAGTAAGCGGCACCGTCAGGCAACGTACCGGCGCCGTGGTCGGTCTTCGCGGAGCGGCCGATTTCTACGGTTGCCGCGATGAAGCGGCCGTAAGCCGGCTTTAGCTTTTGGGTCAGCGCTTGCTCGGCGCCGGCGATCAGCTTTTCCTTGCCGCTCAAATTCGCGACCTTTTTCTTGAAGTCGGCGAAGATTTCGTTGTCGTCTTTGCCGCCGAAAGGTGCACCCTGAACGGCTTTGCGCGCGTCAGCGAGGATAAGTGCGTAGGAGAAACGCGGAAGCGTAATGCCCCTTGCCATTTGCTCGCGCATGAAGGCGACCGTTTGGTCCATCACTTTGTCGGTTGCGGCGATGCGGGCGATGTAGGCCTCGGCGTCCGCAACGTCGGCGATGCGATGGCGGTTGATCAGCAGGTTCGGGATTTCCTGGTGCGGGCCACCGAAGTGCGAGATCGTGTAGTTGTGGAAGCGGAAGGGGTGGTTCGCCACCCGAAGCTCGTTGCGGAAGAGGAAGATGTCGTAGGAGACGCGCATCGCGGGACTTAGGGCGGTGCGGTCGATGTCTTTCTGCATGAAGGCGAGGTCGGCGGAGGTGTTCTTGTGCTGGTAGACGGCGAATTCGTCGGCGTAGTCGTTCCATTCGCCGTAGCGCTTCTTCATGCCCAGCGAAGTCATGAATTCGGGCGATTCTTCGAGTTCGCGCGTGAAGCTCTTTGAGAAGAACGACAGAAGCTTAGCGTCTTCGCTTGTGGCTGGCGCGCCGGCGTCCACATCGGCCCGGACGATGTCGTCGACGCAGCCGGTCAGCGCCAGGGCTGCGGTCGCGGTCGTGAGTTTCAGAAAAGCGCGGCGGGTGGCGTGGTTCAACATGATCCCCTCAAAGGTCGATGGCGGCGGCACACTAGAGAAACACGATCGCGCGTGCCAGGGTGGCCAGCCATGACACGGCCGCCCAAGTTCGCCTTTCTCGATCACCCCGGTCTTTTGGCGTTCGCCCATCGCGGCGGCGCGCTGGAGGCGCCCGAGAATACGATGACGGCGTTCGAATACGCTGTTGGGCTTGGGTATCGCTACCTGGAGACGGACGCCTATGCGACGCGGGACGGGGTGTTGATTTCGTTCCACGACGACAAGCTCGACCGGGTCAGCGACGCCAAAGGCAAGATCGAGGAGCTGGCGTGGGCTGAGGTGGCCCAAGCGCGAATCGGCGGTCGCGAGCCCGTACCTTTGATGGAAGAGCTGTTCGCGCGCTTTCCCGAGACGCGGATCAACATCGATCCCAAACACGACGCCGCCGTTCAGCCGCTGATCGCTTTGATCAAACGGATGGGCGCACAGGATCGCGTGTGCATCGGCTCGTTTTCGGGCAAGCGGATCCGAGAAGTGCAGGATGCGTTTGGCGGGCGCGTTTGTACGTCGCTCGGGCCAGGCGGTGTGTTGAAGCTGAAGTCTGTGTCGGCCGGCGTGCCGTTGCGGCGATGGGCTGAAGGCTGTGCGCAAGTGCCGGTGAAGGGTAACGGGATCACGATCGTGACGCGGCGCTTCGTCCAGGCGGCAGAGCGGTGCGGCCTTCAGGTGCACGTGTGGACAATCGACGACGAGGCGGAGATGCGCCGCCTCATCGATCTGGGCGTACACGGCCTAATGACTGACCGGCCTGCGTTGTTGAAGCGCGTGCTGATCGAGAAGGGGCTTTGGGCCTGAGCTCAAGCTCTGCGTTTCAGTGCGTTGTTTTCCAAACGCCAGAGCAGGGCGTCGATCCGATCTTGGCCGAAGAACGGCTCGCCGTTGAACGCGAAGGTCGGCACGCCCCAGTGGCCGGCCTTGCGATGCGCGGCTTCGTTTTCCTTGATGATCGCTTCGTAGCGGTCGACATCGCGTTCGATCGCGGCATCTAGCTCGGTGAGATCCAGACCTGCGCGTGCCGCAGCGCCACGCAGGTGATTGCCTTCATGCCAATTGTCCGTGCGCCCGCCGTAAAGCGTTGACGACACTTCATAGATGAAGGGAAGCCCGCGGCCGCGTTCAACGGCAGCTGCGCCGAGACGCGTGAGGCGATGAATGTACGGTTGCTGCTTTGCGACTTCGCCTGTCGTCATATCCATCAGAATCGGATCGGGACGCGGCCAAGCGAATGGTATCGAATAGCGTTCGGCTTCGCGCATCACGTCGCGCACAAGGTAAGGCACCCACAGCGGGTTCGCGTTTTTGAACCAACCGTCGAGCCGGACTGCGATCGGGTAAACAGGTCGCACCAAAAATTTGAGGTCCCACTCTTTTTCCAGTGCAACCATTTTGGGCGTCGCCAAGTACGAATAAGGCGAGCGAAAAGACCAGAACACTTCGACTTGCAGTGTCATCGTTTCCTCCGCGATTCCCCGTCACGGGGAATCGTTCACTGTGTGCAATGGCATTTCTTCGTTAAGCCGGAAACCCTGCGACCACAAATTGCATAGGCGTGCAACTTCAGTGTCAAGCGCGTGGCCGCTACGCCAGTTTTGCGTGCGCTCGCGTGAGTTGACGAAGCTCGAGTGATGTATGCGAAATGAGGTCTAACTACATGATTTCATCACGCTTTTTTTCGTTTCGTCATATTGACACTTGTTCGCGCGGTAGCGCTCAATGCGCGACAGTGTTCGACCGCGCGTGTCAATGGGGCCGACGGTCAGCATGGTCTCACTGGGTTCGTAGCCAAACGTCAGTTGAGGGGACTCATGCATCAGATGCGTCGAGGTCGGATGTCTCGCCAAACTAGTTCAAACGCGGCTCGCCTTTCGCGGATGGTGATCGGAACCACCCTTGTCGCGGCAGCGGCGTTGTTGAGTTGGCCGGCGCAAGCGGACGTCACGGAGTGTCTGAAGTCATATCAACTTGGCCGTAAGGACGAAGCAATCCGGCTGTGCCGCCGCGCGGCCTGGCAGGACAACGATTTCTTTGCGCAAGCGAAGCTCGGCGACATCTACGACGCCAAGAGCGCGTCGGACAAGAATTACGAGGACAAGGTCGAAGCAGCGGTTTGGTACTATCACGCGCTAATCAATTTGCGGCAGGCGGAGCACTACTTCTCCGACCGGCCAAGGGCCACAATCGAAAAGATCGTGCGCGAGGCGCGGGACGCGTTCGACGACATCTACCAGGGTCTTCTGCAGGACGAGCGCGTGGACGTGCGCAATCGCGTCATCTACATCCAGTCTTGCCGCGGACCGGAAGGATTCCTGCTGCTCGGTCAGTTGCACGATCCGAACTTCGACCGGCATACGATGTACGGAGTAGGAACCCC
>JANNEL010000068.1:0-3443 GCA_031378595.1 Alphaproteobacteria bacterium | reverse complement strand
TTTGAAATGGTGAGTAGCGATGGGACGCGTTGGATTGATTTTGGGCGCCGTAGTTTTGTCTCTGGTGGCTGCGGGCGCTTTCTTTTGGAAAGACATACTAAGGCTGACCGGACAGGTCTCTGAGGAGCAGCTTGTGACGGACTTGAAGAGCGCGGCCGCGGGCGGTGGATATGCGGTTACGTTTTCCCAGGCGGATGCCGCAAAGTGGCAGGTGGCAGACGGCCATCAGCTTGAAAAGTTCAGCGTCGATAACGGCGCGACCGCTTTCGCGCGATTGACGAGTTCAGTCCCTCTGAATGCACAGACGTGGGAGTGGTCGACGCAAGGCCTCAGCACGCTGTTTCCCGTAGCGTTCAACAACAGGACAAACTCAGCTAAGTTGCAGATCGGCGTGATAACCCGCTCGCCCGCCACGAACGGTTCGAAGGCAATCTCTGTCGTCTACGCCACACAGCAGGCAGGCAATAGCGGTTGGAAGGACATACCGATCGGTCCCAATTTCGAGTTGACGACGTTCGTTTTCGAAGTGCCGCATAGGGACCCTGGTAGCTATACCAAGCAGCCGATCCTGGTGATCAATGCCGATCGCAGCGGAAGCGGCGCTTCCGCCGAAATCCTCGGGATCTACGTTAAGCAGATTCAATAGGCGCACATATGACGCTAGAGCGCTTCTTCCGGTACCCAGCGACGACCGTCAACTACCTTGCCAATATCTCCGAACGTTTTCGATTCTGCTACGTCAACAACCCGAAGTGTGCATCGACAGGTATTCTCAGGGCGTTGCAAGCGGCGGAGGCAGGCGGCAATTATTCACGGCTGCCGGAGTTCGTGCACGATCGGTCCAAGTCGCCCCTGTTGAGCTTCGAGAATTCTACCCGTTCGCCTGACGACGTGATGCGAGAGTTCGTTATATTCACGTACGTGCGCAATCCGTACACACGTGTTCTCTCCGCCTATATCGACAAGATCGAGCAAGAAGCGCCTGAACGCGTCCGGCTGTTGCCGACGCTCGGCTTTTCGCCCGAAAGTCGGCCTTCGCTTCTTGAGTTCTTGCTGGCAGTTCAAAAGCAGCGCGACGACTGGCGCGACATTCACTGGACGACGCAGAGCCGCCTCCTGCAGGCGAACAACATCAGCTATAGCTACATCGGTCGGTTCGAGTCTTTCGCCACATCCTTTCCATCGCTCTTGGAGCGGCTCGGCATTGATCGGAAGTACTTTGACCCGAAGTACTTGCCGACCCATGTGACGCGCGCCAATGAGCGCGTTGGTGACTACATTGGGCCGAAAGAGCGCGATCTCATCGCTACAATCTACTACGCGGACTTTTCGACCTTTGCCTATGGGTTAGACCCATACGTGGCGTCGGTCTAGGCCACCCAGAGGATCGTTTGGATGCTGGGCTATCCGGTGATCGCGGCGAATATCGGGATGTAGTAAGCCGTGTTGCCGACATAGCCCTTGATGAACCCCGCGCTGTCCCGGTTGGTTGAACCCTTAAACTTGATCGTTCCGACGCCCGATGAGTTAGTAGTTAGATCTGAGGCGTTCGTCAGCGTTGTCTTCCCGGCCGCGCCGCCCTGATCCCCGCCGATGCGGAGTTCGCCGGTCGAGAGTTCGACAACTCAAGCCTGAGTAATTCGCATTCGCTCGCTGGTTGTCTGTGCGCCGTCCGCTGTGGTCGCAAAGATCAAGCGACCAGGCATATCATTGTTACCTGGCGTGCCGTCTACTTCTGCGCGGATCAAGGCGGCAGGTATGAACTGATCGCCATCGTCACCGACGAACCAATGTTCACCGATGACATCATTGTTCGCCACCGCACCAAACGTGTTGACAGTGCCGGATTTTGACTTCGCGAGCACGGTCTGCGGCGCACTAGCAGCCGTTGAGGACCAGTTACCGATAAGCAGACCTGCTACGGCACTGTTCCGATTAATCTGTACGAGGGGCAATTGACCGCCGGGCGATCCGAATAGATTCGGTGACCCCACACTTACGAAGCCTAGGCTGCCAGCACCGATGAAACGCGCGACCTCGATGCCTGCTGCCCCTACAGCCAGTATGTCGGCACCCCCGCGGTAGAGCCCGGTGTCCCGATCGACCGAGAAAGACAACCCTGGTGTAGCGGGTGCGCCCGTTGGCAAGAGACGTTGAGTAATGCTGGCTGTAGTATCCAACGTCTCAATGTCCACGCTCTCGATTGCGCTGAAGTCGGTGCCTGCCAGGGTTTGGCCGGTTAGGGCTTGGGCTGCTAGGCGGCCGGTGTTTCTCGCGCCTGGGACGGCGTTCGTGTAGGCGGTTTTGCAGTCGTAGATGAGGATGTCGAAGTGGGAGCCGGATAGCGCCACGCCGGCGTTTCCGAATTGGGCGCCTTTGCCGCCCGTCGCCGAGTAGCCGGAGATTGTGGCGCGGACGTCGCACCCAGGCCCCGCGATTGTGAGGCCGGTGCCGCTCGAGGCGTCGCCGATCAGGACGGCGGAGGTGATGCGGTTCGAGCCGCCGGTCGAGAGTACGCCGCTTTTGCCGGTGGCGCCGTCGGTGTTCCAGAGTTTGGTCACGCTGATCGCGGCGCCGCTCAGTTCGATTTGGTACGTGCCGGTGGTGCGGCAGTTCACGTAGCTCTCGATCGCGTCGTAGGTCGTGCCGAACGATTGATCGAGCAAGCCTTGGCCGTAGTTGCTTTCGGTGGCCAGGTGGCCGAAGCGCATGCGTGTCGATGCGCTCACGTACACGCCGCCGGCGGTGTTCGCATAGACGTGCAGGAAGCGCACGTCGCTCGCGCATTGATACGTCGCGCCGTCGCTTTCGAAGCGTGCGCCCCAGCCCGCGTTTTGGTGCGCGAACACGGCGAGCCAGACGGCGTCGGACGGTCCGCGATACTGGATCCCGTGCGAGCCGCAGTTCTGCACGTCGACGCTCGTGTAGAGGCTTTCGGGTTCGTCGGGGTAGCTCGCGCTCACGTTTGCGCTGAAGTAGCCCTCGCTCATCCAGCCGATGCCTTTGACGTTCGTAATCACGATGTCGCGCAACGTGTAGCGCTTGCCGTAGACGACAAGGCCGTTGCCGCTCGTCTGGTTCGCCGCGTTGCCGTCAAGGCGCAGCGCTTCGAGGCCGAAGCCGTAGGGCACGCCGTCGGCGATTGCGGATTTGTTTTGACCGGTGAGCGCCGCGTAGTTGGCTGATCTGATCATGTCGGCGTTCAGCGCGGCCTTCGCCTTGATCTCAGTCGCGTCGCGCGACACGCCGCGCAAGAGCACGCGCGCGCGCAAGGTCAACGTCTCCCCGATAACGCACGTGCCTGCCGGGAACTGCACCGTGCCGCCGGTTGTGGCTGCTGCGTCGATGGCGGCTTGGATGGCTTCGTGGTCTTCGGTGGTGCCGTCGCATTTGGCGCCGAAGTCGGTGACGTTGTAGGTGAGCGCGGTCGCAGAGACCGGTAG
>JANNEL010000057.1:0-2963 GCA_031378595.1 Alphaproteobacteria bacterium | reverse complement strand
GAAAATGGCTGATGGCGTCCGAGAACGATTCTAGAGTCGTGAGTTCGCGCGGAGGCGCGATGCGCTTTGCGGGCGCAATTGAGAACCCGACGGCGCCGAGACCCACGAACCACAGTTTGCGGCCGAAGTCGTAGGCACCTGGCGCTACCGGCTCGGGCAACGGGCGAAGGCGCGCTCGCAGTTCGATCCAGTCGCCCGGTGCGATCGGCTCTTCCATCTTGGTTATGGAGACGCGAACCCGTTGTGGCGTTTCTGGCAGAGACGGTGCGGTCGTGAAAATATTCAACCACAAGCGCAGGCGGCCCTTGTCGGCTGGTTCGGAACGCTCGACGCGTGCGGTGATCGTGAGCAAGCGCGTTTCTTCGGTGATCTGCACGGTATCAAGCGTGTGCGATCGCACGATCGCGAGGGCCATCCCGGCTGCGGCGGCTGCGACGCATGCAAGCGTTACGCGCGGCGCTTCGTTTCCGAACACAGCCGCCAGCAACCACGCAGCCACAGCAACTGGAGCGACGAGCGCGACAGCGAGCGGCGGTTCGAACGGCAGTGCAAAGTAGACGCCTACCCCCGCTCCAAAAAGGGCGGGCACGAAGAGCCCACGGCGCAATGCGTCTGTGCGCCATCCAGTCGCGACCAGTACTGGAAACGAACGCGCGGCACGGCCGGCGAACGAAGCGGCGTCGCGCCAATGGAATCGGCGCAGCGTTTCGCCCTGGTTCACGGCCTCGCCCAAAGGCGTTTCCTCGTGCTAGAGGGACGCCATGAGTTGCAGGCCCACCTAAACGCTAGTGCCAAATTTGAACCCGAACCTGATTGAACCATGACCATCGTCACGCGCTTCGCTCCCTCCCCTACCGGCTATCTTCACATCGGCGGTGCCCGTACTGCCCTGTTCAACTGGCTCTACGCGCGCCACACGGGCGGCACGTTTCGCCTGCGCATTGAGGACACCGACCGGGAGCGTTCGACCCCAGCCGCGATCGACGCCATCATCGAGGGTATGGGATGGTTGGGGCTAAATTGGGACGGCGAAGTCGTCCATCAGTTCGCCCGCGCAGCCCGGCATGCCGAGGTCGCCAAACAGTTGATTGCGCAAGGCCACGCCTACCATTGCTACGCGTCGCCGGAGGAACTGGAGGAGATGCGGTCGGCGCAGCGGGCCGCGGGTCTGCCGATCCGCTATGACGGCCGCTGGCGCGACAGGCCGGTCTCGGATGCCAAGCCCAACGTGCCGCCGGTCGTGCGCATCAAGGCGCCACAGACTGGCGAGACCGTCATCCCGGATAAGGTTCAGGGTGAGGTTCGTTTTTCGAACAACGTTCTCGATGACTTCATCTTGCTGCGCTCGGACGGCACCCCGACCTACATGCTTTCCGTCGTCGTCGATGATTTCGATATGGGCGTCACTCACGTTATCCGGGGCGACGATCACTTAACGAACGCCGCGCGGCAGCGGCAAATCATCGATGCGATGGGCTGGCCTGTGCCGGTCTATGCGCATCTTCCGCTGTTGCACGGCGAGGATGGGCAGAAGCTCTCCAAGCGGCATGGCGCACTGGGTATCCACGAATACAAGGATCTGGGTTACCTGCCGGAAGCGATGCGCAACTATCTGCTGCGGCTTGGCTGGAGCCATGGCGATGATGAGATGATTTCGACCGAGCAAGCGATTGAATGGTTCAATCTCGATAACATCGGCCGCAGCCCCGCGCGCGTCGATTTCAAGAAGCTCGACAATTTGAACGGCCACTACATGCGCAACGCCAGCGATACGGTGCTGGCGGAGGGCACGCTTGCGCTCCTGAAGTCGAAGGGCGTGGCGGTGTCGCCGGACCTTCCCGCGAAGCTCGTCGTTGCGATGCCGGGATTGAAGGAGCGCGCGAAGACGTTGGTCGAACTTGTGGAGGGTGCGCATTATTTGGTGACCGCGCGGCCGCTCGTTCTCGACGACAAGGCTGCTAAACTTCTGACGCCCGAAGCGCGCGCGATTTTGACGGGGCTGGTTCAGGCGCTGGGCGCCACAGCGGATTGGACTGCGAGCGCCCTCGACGCGGCCACGCGTGGCTACGCAGAGCAGAACGCACTCAAGCTGGGTGCCGTTGCGCAGCCGTTGAGAGCAGCGCTCACCGGCCGCAGCACATCACCCGGTATTTTTGACGTTCTAGCCGTGCTGGGACGGGCGGAATCCTTGGCTCGGATTGCCGATCAAGCGCGGGGCTAACCGGCGAATTTGAAGCCCAGCAATTGGCTTTTTCCGCCATTTTCTGTTTAAACTTGCTGGAAAATATTGCGGCGCACAATGGAAGGGAGTACCCCCGGGTCCATCGCGCCATTCCTACTTAGGAGGTCATCATGCCCAAGCCCCCTTTCGCCTCGAAGTCTGGCGGCTCGGCCACCGTTATTGTTGGCAATAAGAGCATCCAACTTCCGATCTCGCGCGGCACAGTCGGGCCGGACGTCGTCGACATTCGCAAGCTCTACAGCGAAGGCGACGTCTTCACTTACGACCCCGGGTTCACATCAACGGCAAGCTGCGAAAGCGCGATCACGTATATCGATGGCGATGAAGGCGTGCTGCTCTATCGCGGCTACCCGATCGAGCAACTGGCGGAGCACAGCGACTTCATCGAAGTCTGTTATCTGCTGCTGCACGGTGAATTGCCGACCGGCGATCAGCTGAAGACGTTCCGCAATGCGATTACGCGCCACACGATGGTGCACGAACAGATCAGCATGTTCTTCCGCGGGTTCCGTCGCGACGCGCATCCGATGGCGGTTATGTGCGGTGTGGTTGGGGCGCTGTCGGCGTTCTATCACGACTCGACCGACATCAACGATCCGATGCAACGCACGATCGCAAGCCATCGCATGATCGCGAAGATGCCCACGATTGCCGCGATGGCCTACAAATACACAATCGGTCAACCGTTCATCTATCCGCGCAACGACTTGAACTACTCCGA
>JANNEL010000007.1:0-7348 GCA_031378595.1 Alphaproteobacteria bacterium | reverse complement strand
ATCGCTCGTGACATGGCTGCCTCCGACGGGCAGCACGTCCGACAAAACCAAGTTCCCGTCGAAGAAAACCGCAATCGAGGTCGTTCCGCCGCCCATGTCGATGACGGTCGCGCCAAGCTCCATCTCGTCCGCAACAAGCGTCGCAAGACCTGCGGCATAGGACGTCACCGCCTTGCCGGAAATGTCCAAATGGCACCGGTCGATGCAAGACTCCAGGTTCCGGATCGGCCCGGAAGCAGCCGTCACCGCATGCATGGAAACGCCAAGCGTGTCACCGACCATACCGCGTGGATTGCGAATGCCGCGGCTGCCGTCGATGGCAAAGCTACCGGCCATGCAATGAATGATCTCGCGCTCCGGCGACGGTCCTTGCGCGCGGCCGGTGACATAAGCCCGGCGCAGATCCTCTTCGCCGACTTCGTGACCCGCGATCGAAACTTCCACGTTGATCGTACGGCTCTGCGGCTGGCCGCAGGAAATGCCGACAACCGCATCTTTGAGCGTAATTCCGGCCATCCGCTCGGCCTGCTCGACAGCGGCCCGGATGGAATTTTCGGCGGCGTTGATGTCGACAATGGTCGCACCGCGCACACCGCGGCTCGCGTGATGTCCGACGCCCAGCACTTTGAGCTGCGGCTCCCCGGTCTCGCGGCCGGCTACGACCTTGACGATGAAGCAGGCGACCTTGGAAGAGCCGACGTCGAGGGCTGCAACGATCCCGCCTTTGTGCGAGCGCTGTCCCTTTCCCGTCCGTCCCTTACCGATCCCAATGACCATCAAGTTTCCCTGCCACCAGCGGGCCGCGCCGGCGTAATCAACGGCGACCCGGGTGGCAGCTTGACGATGAAACGGTCCGGGTAGCGAAGATCGATCGCCGTAATATCCCGCGCGAGAATATTCTGCTCGCGTTCGAGCCGGACCAGCTCTGCCAAGGCTGCCTCCGCGCCTTCCTCTGGCAGACGTACCTCAACAGCGTTATCAAGCTGTAAATTCCAACGTCTTTCACCTACTCGCACGGCGATTTTAACACGTGACTTTAAGTTCGGTTGCGTCGCAACAAGCCTGAGCAGCGACGCGACGGCCGCCTCGGCACCTTGACCCACGACGAGCGGTAGAGATGCAAAGCGTGCGGGATCTTCGCCCTCTATCGGATGCCCATCGATATCGATGACCGTCTTCGCACCGTCCTTCTGCCAAACGGCGACCGGTGTGCGCTCGACGATGCGAACGACGATGCGATCCGGCCAAACCCGGCGAACCTCCGCCGATTTGACCCAAGGCAGTGCCTCGATCCGCGCCCGCGCCTCGTCGACATCGACGTAAAGCATCAGATCGCCGCGCTTGATCCCAAGCATGCGCACGATCTCGCGCTGTGCGGTCTCATTACGGCCTTCCAGCGCTACCGCTTGAACAGTGAACCCCGCGCTAGCCATGGCGCCTTCGCCCGCGTCTTGAAGACCCGCGAGCGCGGCCGAGACTTGCCCGCCGGAAAACAATCCGGCAAACACCGTCACCAAAAAGAACAAGCCGACAGCCAGGCCCCAGACGAGCGTCCAACGGGCGGCGCCAAGCGCGGAGGCGAGCCATCGGCTGGTGACGCTTTCATCTCTCCGGCCCCGCTTCGAACGCACGACGCGTGGTTTTCCTTTGGCCGGCGCCCGCTTCCGCTTTGGCGGCGGCAGATCGTCGTCGTCCATGGATGAGCCGACTAACGATCGCATGATGCATCCTCGACCAGCCAACGGCATAACGTACCGTAGGACATTCCTTTGTACGCTGCTTGCTCGGGCGCGAGCGACGTTGGCGTCATGCCGGGCTGGGTGTTGGTTTCCAGGATAATCAGCCGCCCCGGCTCACCCTTGGTGTCGTCGTAGCGCAGGTCGGTGCGGCTCACGCCGCGGCAGCCAAGCGCCACATGCGCACGAACCGAAATATCCATTGCCTCTTCATAGATCTTCGCCGGGATCTTCGCGGGCACGACGTGCTCTGACCCGCCGTCCGAGTACTTGGCTTCGAAGTCATAGAACTTGGTTTTGGCGACAATTTCGGTCACGGCGAGCGGCTTGCCGTCCATGACAGCAACCGTCAGTTCGCGTCCCGGCACGAATTCTTCCACCATGACCTCGTCACCCAAATTCCAATCGGGGCTCGTCAACTGCTCAGGCGGACGATTGTCCCCAGGTCGAATAATAAAGACCCCAACGCTTGACCCCTGATTAACGGGCTTGATCACGAATGGCGCTTTGATCGTGGTTTGTTTCGCGACGTCGTGACGCGAAACGACAATATCGTTGACGATCGGCAACCCCGCGCCCCGGAACACCGCCTTCGCGCGCTCCTTGTGCATTGCAACAGCCGAAGCCAAAACGCCGGAGTGCGTGTAGGGGATGCCCATGATCTCAAGCAGACCCTGAACACACCCGTCCTCGCCCCACTGCCCGTGCAGCGCGTTGAAGCAAACGTCGGGCTTGAGCTTGGCAAGCACATCGGCGACATCGCGTCCGGCGTCGATCTCAGTGACCTTGAAACCCTCATCGCGTAGCGCCTTCGCGACGCCCTTGCCGGTCACAAGACTGACCGGCCGCTCCGCCGACCATCCGCCCATCAAAACCGCGACGTGCCGTTGCTCGGCCATTGGCATCCTCCAAACAAATCAGATTTAGAAACTAGCGCCGTCGCGAAGACAGCGCGTAAGCAACCAGAAGATGGGCGTCACACCCGCTTTCCAATTCTCTTGATCTCCCACTCAAGCTCAATGCCCGCGGTGGCTTTAACTTTCGCGCGAACCTCTTCGCCAAGGTCCTCGATCTCATTCCCCGACGCGCGGCCGTGATTGATCAGGAAATTGCAGTGCATCGTGGAGACTTCCGCATCGCCGCGTCTAAGGCCACGGCATCCCGCACGATCGACCAGCTGCCACGCCTTCTCACCCGGTGGGTTTTTGAATGTGGAGCCGCCGGTGCGGCTCTTGATGGGCTGCGTCGAGGCACGCGCATCGGTGATCTCGTTCATCCGCGCCTCGATTGCCGCCTTGTCGCCCGGCGCCCCCTGAAACAGCGCCTCGATGAAAATCAAGTCCGCGGCCACACTCGATCGCCTGTATTCGAAGCCCATCTCGGCATTCGCAAACCGTACGCGCTCACCCTTACGATCGAGTGCAGTCGCTTCGACGAGAACGTCTTTGAATTCGCGTCCATAGGCGCCCGCGTTCATGCGCAAGCCGCCCCCGACGGCACCCGGAATCCCCCGCATAAACTCAAGCCCCGAAAGCCCCGCGTCCAATGCCGCCTTCGACACGGCAACATCGAGCACCGCGGCGCCCGAGCGAACGCGGTGTTGCGCCTCCGCTGAAACGTTCATGAACCCACGGCCAAGGCGGATCACCACGCCGTCGACACCACCGTCGCGAACCAACAAATTCGATCCGACGCCGATCACCGTCAGCGGAACGTCGGCCGGTACGCCCTTCAAAAACGCAGCCAAATCATCGGCGTCCGGTGGAATGTAGAGCACCTCCGCGGGTCCGCCGGCGCGAAACCACGTAAGGTCTTTGATTGTTGCGTTCGCCTGATAAGGCCCCTTCACGCGCGGAAGCCGCGCGATCAGATCGCTCGCTGCCGCCGTCTGCATCGCTAGCTTTTGCCTTCGCTCAAAGCCTGCAGCTGGCTCGGCAACAAATTGGCCCAATTCGTAATCGTGCCCGCACCCATGCAAACGACGTAGTCGCCGGGCCGCGCGATCTCGGACACAACCTTTGCAAGCTCGTCCGGCGATTGCAGTGCGATGACGTTGCGATGCCCGTGCGCCCTTATGCTCTCTACAAGTGCGTCACGCGACACGCCTTGCAGCGGCTGCTCGCCCGCCGGATAGACATCCGACACGACGACCGTATCCGCACCGTGCATGCAGGTCGAAAACTCTTTGAACAGGTCCTTGAGGCGCGTGTAGCGATGCGGCTGCACGACGGCGATCACGCGCCCCGACGCAACCTGCCGCGCAGCCTTCAACGCCGACAAAATCTCGACCGGGTGGTGTGCGTAGTCGTCGATGATTGTGACGCCGTTCCAAACACCGGTCTTCGTGAACCGCCGCTTCACGCCTTCGAACTGCGCCAGCGCCTCGCGCACTGTCACGTCCGGTACACCCAACTCGCGCGCCACTGCTATCGCCGAAAGCGAGTTCTGCACATTGTGCTCGCCGGGCATCGGCAGCGTAAGCCCCCCTAGTGTCCGCGACCCGCCCTTCACGCGGTCGGACAGCATGACGTCGAAGTGCGAAATGCCGCCCTCGAAACGCACATTGACCGCGCGCACATCGGCCTGGGGCCCGTAGCCATAAGTGATCAGCCGCCGGTCGCTGACCCGTCCGATCATCGACTGCACTTCCGGGTGATCGATGCAAAGCACCGCAAACCCGTAGAAAGGAATGTTCTCCACGAACGTATCGAACGCCCGCTTCAATCCCTCAAATCCCCGATAATGATCGAGATGTTCGGGGTCGATGTTGGTCACGATCGCAATCGTCGCCGGCAGTTTCACAAACGTGCCGTCGGATTCGTCAGCCTCGACGACCATCCACTCGCCCTGGCCGAGCCGCGCATTCGTACCGTACGCGTTGATGATGCCGCCGTTGATGACGGTCGGATCGAACCCACCAGCTTCAAGCAGCGAAGCGACCATTGTCGTCGTCGTCGTCTTGCCGTGCGTGCCGGCAATCGCAACGGCGCTTTTCAGGCGCATCAATTCCGCCAGCATCTCCGCACGCTTGACGGTTGGAATTTGCCGTGCCCGCGCCGCCGCAAGTTCCGGGTTGTCGCTCTTCACCGCTGACGAATAAACGACGACGGCGGCCTCACCCAAATTCTCCGCGGAGTGCCCGATCGAAATCTTGATTCCCTGCCCGCGCAAGCGCTTCACATTCGCGCTCTCGGCCGCGTCCGAACCTTGAATCTTGTAGCCGAGATTGTGCATCACCTCGGCGATGCCGCTCATGCCGATGCCACCGACACCGATGAAATGTAGCGGACCAATTTGCAGAGAAAGCCGGCTCATGAGGGCCGTACACTCCGTGAGATGAGATCAGGGCTAGAAGCCGCCAACCTCATCCACGAGATCGGCCAACCTCGAAGCGGCGTCGCTTCGCCCTAGGCTTAGCGCTTTCGCCGCTGCAGCCTCAAGCAAAACCGGGTTTTGCGCCAATTCTGTGACCTTCGCCGCTAATATTTCGGCGGTGAGACCCGCCTCTTTGAATGTCCAGGCTGCCCCCTCGGCGGCAAGCTGCCCGGCGTTAACGCTTTGATGGTCGTCCATCGCGAACGGATAGGGGATCAGGATCGAGGGCCGCCCCACTGCGCAGAACTCCGTCACGGTAGAGGCGCCCGCCCGGCTGATCACCAGATGCGCCGCTGCGAGGCGTTCACCCATGTCGCCGAAAAACGGCGCCAGCGTGGGCTCAAGCCCGATGGCCGCGTAGCGCGCTTTCGCGGCGTCCAAATCCTCCGGTCGGCATTGCTGTGTGAGGCGGATCCGTTTGCGCAAACCCTCGGGCAGCTTGGCGATAGCTTCCGGCACCAGCGTCGCAAATACGCGCGCCCCTTGGCTGCCGCCGAAGACGAGCAGATTGAATGGTTGGTCCACAGCAGGTTTGGCGTACGGACGCCTCGCCGCGATCACGGCGGGACGGACGGGATTGCCCGTCACCGTCACCAACGGCTGCAAAATCGGATCGAGATGCGTGAGCTTTTGAAACGCGGACGCAATTTTCGACACGTTGGGTGACAGCCAGCGATTCACCCGGCCCAAGACGGCATTTTGCTCATGAATGATGGAGGGCAATCCGCGCCGCGCCGCAGCGAACATCGTCGGCAACGCCGGATATCCGCCAAACCCGACGACGACGCTGGGCTTCAAGCGGCCAAGCGCGAAGTAGGCAGCAATCGCGCCACGGCCCAATCGCGCAAACGCCAACCCCTTTCCAACCAGCCCACGCCCGGCAAACGTCGCCGACGGCACGGTCACGATCTGCGCTTGCGGAAATGTTTGTGCGTAATTCTGCCCGCGGTCGTCGGTCATCAGGACGACTTTGCGCCCGCGCTTCGCCAACTCCTGCGCCAACGACTGCGCCGGGAAGATGTGCCCGCCGGTTCCGCCGGCCGCAATGACGACGGGACCTGGCATCACCAGCCTCGTTGAGAGGAAGCGCGCCGCCGCGTCAGCGCGAGCAACATGCCGACCGTCAGCGCCAATGCCAGAGTCGACGACCCGCCATACGACACGAAGGGAAGCGTCATGCCCTTCGCCGGGATCAAGCTCAATGTCACCGCGATGTTGATCGCTGCTTGCAGACCGAACATCGTTGCCAACCCGGACGCCGCCAACTGCACGAAATGATCGCGCTCGTCGACCGCATGCCGCAACGCGCGCACGACGATGACGCCGAACAGCACGATCAGCACGGTGCACGCCGCAAGCCCGAACTCTTCGCCCGCGACGGCGAAGATGAAATCCGAATGCGCGTCGGGCAGAACGAACTTCACCGATCCCTCACCGGGACCGACACCGCCGAAGCCACCCTGCGTGAACGCGTTGAGCGACGTGTCGACCTGAAACGTATCGCCCTCGGCGCTCCAAAATCTGTCGATACGGCTCGCAACATGCGGCACGAACAGATAGGCGCCAACACCACCGCCCACACCCGCCGCACCGAACAGCGCAAGCCACTGCCATTTGAGACCGGCAAGAAAGAACATCGCGATGCACACGATGGTCGTCAGCATCGTCTGCCCAAAATCCGGCTGCAAAACGAGCAACCCGCCAAACGCCGCGTAGACGAACCCCGCAATCAACGCGCCAGGAAACCCAGGCGTCCGATTGCTTTCCGCAAGTGCCGCTGCCGCGAGCACGACGAAAGCGGGCTTCGCGAATTCCGACGGTTGAACCGAAAACGGCCCGAACGTCAGCCAGCGATGCGCACCTTTGATCTCGGGCCCGATGAACAGCGCCGCAATCATCAGCAGCAGCGACAGGACGTAAACCACAAGCGCGAGCCGGCGCACGTCGCGCGGCGTCGCCAGCGACACGACAATGATCGCAATCAACGCGGGTGCGACGAAACTGAGCTGGCGATAAACGAAATAGAACGGCTCGACGCCAATACGCCCAGCGACCGCGGGGCTCGCCGCCAAGGTCAGCAACACGCCGGCCACGATGAGCGACGCGACCGCTGCCAACGACCAACGGTCGATCGTCCACCACCAATTGGCGATCAAACTGCGGTCCGTACGCGACAGCAATGCCATCAGGCACTTTCCTTAAGCCGCGCTTCGTCGGCGATGAGCTTGAATACGCGC
>JANNEL010000003.1:0-10459 GCA_031378595.1 Alphaproteobacteria bacterium | reverse complement strand
CCTGCACGCAGTGCCGCCTGAGTATGCGAACAAGCGCGCAGCCTATATCGCCGAAATGAGCGGTCCGGTCTTGCGCGCGATCGCCGCCGAAGGCCTCGCCGACGCTGTCGATGCGTTCTGCGAGGGCATCGCTTTTACGGCAGAAGAGACCGCACACTTCTTCTCGGCGGCGACGGCACTGGGGCTCAAAGTCAAACTTCACGCCGATCAGCTCTCCGACACGAACGGCGCGGCGCTAGCTGCAAAATTCGGCGCACTCTCCGCCGATCACCTCGAATACACCGACCCGGCCGGCATCGCGGCGATGGCGAAGGCGGGCACTGTCGCCGTGCTGCTTCCCGGTGCGTTCTTCGTCCTGCGCGAAAGCCGCAAGCCCCCGGTTGAAGCGCTCCGACGCGCAAAGGTGCCGATCGCGATTGCGACAGACTGCAACCCCGGAACGTCGCCAAACGTCTCGTTGCACACGACAATGGCGATGGCTTGCACATTGTTCGGCTTGACGCCTGAAGAGGCATTGACCGGCGTCACCCGTAACGCTGCCCGCGCACTAGGCTTGGGCTCGGAAACCGGCACGCTCGAAATCGGCAAGGCCGCCGACTACGCGGTCTGGCCGATCGATCATCCCTGCGAACTCAGCTATTGGATCGGCGGCAATATCAGCCCGTCTGCCATCGCGTGCAGCGCAGCACTCGCGGCCGCCAACGCGAACTAGAACCTGACGCCGACGGTTGGGCTTAACACTTGCAAACGCACCACTTTCCCGCATTGTGGCCGGAAAATATCGGGAGGAGCGTGCATGTCTGACACTACCGGTGCAGAGCCGCAAACAGTTGCGGCGGAAGCGAAGCCGCCGCTCATCTCCGCCAAGACGTTCACGCTTCTGCTATTGCTGGTCGTCTACATTTCAAACTACGCCGACCGCCAGATATTGAACATCATGCAGGTCCAAATCATGGAGGACCTGAAGATCGGCAACGCCGCTTTCGGCTTCCTCTCCGGTCTCAGCTTCGCGCTGTTCTACGCCACACTCGGTATCCCGATCGCGATGCTGGCCGATCGCTTCAGCCGCAAGTGGATTCTGATCGGATCAATGATTGTGTGGTCGGTGATGACGACCCTTTGCGGTTTTGCACAAGGGTTCTGGCAACTCGCTGCCGCCCGCGTCGGGGTGGGCGTCGGCGAAGCCGGAGGCAGCCCGCCATCGCACTCGATGATCTCCGATCTCTATTCGGTGACGCAACGCGGGACGGCGCTCGCGATCTATGCGCTTGGCGTTCCGCTCGGCACCGCGCTGGGCAACATCGTCGGCGGACAGGTTGGCGGCGAGTGGGGCTGGCGTGCTGCGTTCTACGTGCTGGGCGTTCCGGGGCTTCTGCTAGGACTGTACTTTGCATTCGCATTCAAGGAGCCGCCGCGCGGTCACGCTGACGGCGTCGAAGCAGGCGGCGCCGCCCCCGGCCTTGGCGAGGTTGCGCGCTTCATGCTGTCGCAAAAGTCGCTCGTGCACACGATCATCGGCGCGACGCTGATCACGGCGGTGGGCTATGGCGGCCTCGCTTTCACAGCAAAATTCCTGCAGTTCTCGCACGCGATGACGCTGCCGCAAGTCGCAAACTATCTCGCCCTTCAAACCGGCATTGTCGCGGCCATCGGCACGTTCATGGGCGGCTACCTTGCCGACGTTCTGTCGCGCCGCAATTTGGGCTGGAGCGCCTGGGTTGTCACGGCCGCGATCGTATTCTCCATACCGTTCAGCATCGGCGTCTATCTGTCGAACGACCGTCCGACGGTGCTCTGGCTGATGACGGTGACGATCTTGGTCGGCGGTCTCTACCTCGCGCCGACCTTCGCCCTGGTGCAGAATCTCGTCGGCGTGCGCATGCGCGCGACCGCCTCAGCCCTGCTGCTCTTCGTCATCAATCTCGTCGGCTTAGGCGTCGGTCCGCTTGCCGTCGGTCTGATCGCCGATGCGTTTGTACCGATCTTCGACAAAGACGCCGTCCGTTACGCGTTATTCATCTTCTCGATATTAGGTCTTTGGGGTGCGTGGCACTATTGGATCGCGCCACGAACGCTGAAAGAAGATTTGGAGCGCGCCGCCGCAGCATGAGCAACGTTGTCGATCTTCTGCACTTCGACGAAGACGGCCTAAAGGCGCTCTACGCTGAACGAATAGAGCCGATTTTACGCGCGCAGGAAGACGGTCGCGGGAAGGCGATGGGCACCTATCGCTTGCGTGTGCTGATAGGCGTGATCGGAGCGCTCGCCGTCGCTGGCATCGCGTACGCGGTCAGCAGCGAAATCATGAACGGCTTGATTTTTGGCGGCATGGCATTCGCCGGCGCACATTGGTGGGCCTATCAGCCGCTGCAAGCGGTTGCGACGAACACGAAGCTTCAATCGCTGACCGCAATAGCGAACGCGATAGGGTGCGGTTACGAAATCGGGGGGTTCCAACCCGCGGCCCTGCCGAAGTTCAACGAGTTGCGCCTTCTGCCGCATTGCGACCGATCGAGCTTCGAAGATTGTTTCGCGGGCAAACACAGAGGGTGCGCCTTCGCGTTCTACGAAGGCCACCTGGAGCAGCGCGTCCAAACAAAGAATGGCAGCCGCTGGGTCACCGTCTTCCGCGGCCAGCTGGTTCGTATTGCCTTTCCGAAGAAGTTCCTTGGCACGACGATCGTCAAGCGCGATGCGGGCCTATTCAATTTCATGCAGAAGTGGATGACGGGCCTCGAGCGGGTGGGGCTTGGCGACAGCCGTCTCGAACGGGCGTTCGAAGTCTATTCGAACGACCAGGTCGAGGCGCGTTACCTCATCCATCCCGTCTTTATGGAACGTCTGCTCGATATCGAGACACATTTCAAAGGCAAGAATCTGCGCTGCGCTTTCGTCGAGGGCGATCTATTGATTGCGATCGAAGGTGGCGACAAGTTCGAGGTCGGAACCATGTTCGCCGATCTCGACGACATCGAACGCGTCCGCGCGATCGTGCGTGACGTGTCGGAGATCATGCGCGTCATCGAGGCGGTCTTGACGGCGGAGCAGGGCGTGCTGCCAAACGAAACGGGCCCGGCATCGCCGGGCCCGTCGTCGTAAATTCACTCAGACTTCTATTGCGCCATCATGTCTTGGCCGTTCGCGAGAATCTTGCCGTCCTTCGTGAACTGGATGTCGATGATGTAAGCGCGATCGTCCTTTGGCGAGGCAGGATCGGGCTTGCCCATCGCGCGCACGGCCGCGATCACGCCCATAATTTGCTGCGCCATCTCGTCCTTCTTGCCGCGCTTCTCCATCGCCTTGGCCAGCGTGTCGATGCCGCTGAAGCGGAGCGATACCTTACCTTCAGGCATGATGTTTTCGGCCGGCAGATAACTCGCCAAGCCTTTGCCCGTCATCTTCGCGGTCGGCGTGGAGAGGTTGAGCCGGTTCAGCGCGATCGAAAGCTTGGACGCCATCAGCACTTCCATCGCCTTGCCCGAGAGGTCGGTGCCGACCTGTTCGAGTGCGGCTGTGCCCGCAGCCGTCGCATCCTGACCCTTTGCGGTATCGGTCGCGGCTTTCTTCGCCTCAGCCTGCAGCATCGGCAGTGCGTCCATGTAGATCTCCCACAGCTTACGCCCTGGAACACCCGTTGCCTCGATCTCCATCGAAGCGTCTTGAACGTCCGCTTCCGGCGGTAACAGAGGATCTTCCGGCGCACCCGACATACCGCCGACGCCGAACGCCATCTTGACCTTCGTCATCCCGGCGGCATCCGGACCGACGCCGAACCCGAACGTCGAGTTCTTCAGCGCGAACTGCATCTTGCCGTCCTGCACCATCTCGATCCCGTTGATCGAATAAGTGTAGTCGACCGTGCCCATGTAGTCCGGCATGCGCTTCATGAAAGCGATCATCTTCGGATCGATTTGGCCGCCCGTGTAGGCTTTGAAGATGTCCGGGTTGGCCAGCGTATAGCCGGCTTCCTTCGCGGCCTTCGCCCATTCTTCCATGCGCGCGCCCATCATGTTGGCCGCGATGGTGATCGTGCTCATTTTCATGACCGTCTTGTCGGACGGATCGTCGGCCGAAAAACCGTTGATGGTCATGTCGTACTTGCCGTCGTAGAGCCCGCTCCCCTTCGGTGCCAGTCCGCCGGTCATCGCGATCTGGTCGATCTTTGCGCCGCCGGGCTTGCCTGGCGCCGTGACCGTGATGTTGCCGAGCCGAATGTCCAGCTTGTCGACCGACTGCAGCTTTTCGACCCACACGCCTTTCAGCGTCTGGCTGCCGATCTTGATCTCGCCTTCGACTTTGCCGTCTTTGCCCTTAACGGCCATCGTGCTCGGCATCGTGGCTTCGACGTTGACGAGCCCTTCGCCGCCGTTGCTGAACTTCATCGAAATCGGGTCCAGCACGGCCGATCCGCCGTCCGTTCCCTGGAACGTCAGCCGCGGGAGTGTACCGACGACGGTGCCGTCGCTTTGCGTTTCGACCTTCGCCGCGCCTTCGGCCTTGGCGACGAACTCCGATCCGGGCTCGGGCTTCGTGACGGTCGCGACGAACTGGTCGAGCCGTTGTTGCAGCAACTTCGCGTCCACCGCCGGGCCGCTGCTGGAACCGCTGCACGCGGTTAGAAAGAGGGCAAACATCAGCGCGGGCGTCGAGCGCCGCACCATGCGACTACGTATCATTGTGAAGGTCCTTAAGTGAGAGCGGTCTCCGGCGGACGTCGGTCCTCATCCGGCATTCATGATCGCGCGGGAATGTGCAGGGGCGTGCTTGGCGCGGTCAAGTGCGTCCCATCACGCTGCGACCCGCGAATCCTCAAGCGTTTTCATCGTCCAGAGCCTGGAAAAGGAGAGAATCAGAAGCGGCATAAGCGCGCCGCCTATCGCAATCCACAAGACTGCGCCCGGACCTACAATCTCGGCGAGCGGCCCTGCGATCAATGCCCCAACGGGGAGTGCGATTCCCTCGACCGCCTGGAAGGTGGCGCCGGTTCGCGCCTGCACGTCGACTTCAAGCGCCGTCTGTCGAACGCTCACGGTCAGGATGAAGTAGGCCGAGAGAAAGCCGTCCCCAACCAGCTGTTGCAGCACCAAAAACGGCGCCGCCAGGGCACCCTGTCCCTCGGCCGCCGGAACGAACACGCTGGCAAGGATCCAACCGCCGAGGCACACCACGATCGCGCGGCCATAGCCCAGCGTTCGGCTCAGCGGCGCCGCGACGAACGCACCGGCGAGCGCGCTCACGCCGCCGACGCTAATGATCAAGCCAACAGCCGCCTCGCTGAGCCCAAGCGTTCGAAGCGCGAAAAGCATGTAAATTGCCGAAAAGAACCCGGCAAACAAACCGAACGTCGCTTGTGCCATCAGCAGGGGGAACACGATCGGGTGGCTGCGGCAGATGCGCCAGCCTTCGGAGATGTCGCGTAGCGCACTGCTTTCGGCCGTGGACGGCGCCACGTCCTCGGCGCCACGAATTTCGCGAAGCCACCACGCCGACCACACGAAGCTCAGCGCATCGACGATGATCGCAACCGGTGCCGTGACAGCTTGAATAAGTGCGCCCGCAATACCCGGGCCGGCAATTTCGGCAACCGCCTCCGTCGATTGAAGCTTTGTGTTGCCGTCAACGAGTTGGCGCGCATCGATCAACCGCGGCAAGTAGGCCGATTTCGCGACGAGAAAGATCGCAGTCGCAGCGCCCGTCAGTGTCGCGATGACGACCAACTGCGTCATCGTCAGCGCGCCGAAATACGCAGCCACCGGCAGCGTTAGCAGCAATGCTGCCCGCACCAAATCCATGAGGATCAGCAACGGGCGCTTGCGCGCACGATCGATTCGCCCCGCCGCAAAGAGCGCAACCACGACGCCGGGCAGCATCGTCATCGCGCTCAAGAAGGCGGTCGCCGTAGCCGACGCTTGAAGCGTGTTGACCGCGATAATCGGCAACGCCGTGCGCGTAATCCGGCTCCCGACCGCGCTGACGGCCTGTGCCGCTATCAACCGGCGGAAATCCGGCGGCGCCAAGAGTCCGTTTTGATTGGATGTTTGTTCGCTCATCGCTCGAAGCGGATTCACGGATTGTTAAGGATTGTCTGTAGATCGCCTTAACGGCTCCTTCGCATATCTACGGGATATTGCAAACAAAGCATCAACAAGAACGTTTGGTGGGGCAACCAACGTGGCCAAGATTCTGATTTGCGAAGACGACGAACTCTATCAACAGATCGCCGAAGCGGCGTTCGTGGGTAGCGATCATGAAGTGACGTTCGCGGCGAACGGCGTGCAGGCGTTAAACCACATCAAAGCGCGCGCTTTCGATCTCGTCGTGACCGACCTCTTGATGCCGGACAAAGACGGCCTCGAGGTTATCCGCTCTATCCGCGAGGGCAGCACGCGCACGCCGATCCTTGCAATGACGGCGGGCTTGGCGTCGCTCAAAGAGCCGCTGCTCGTGGCTGCGTCCGCGCTGGGCGCGAACGACGTCATTCAAAAGCCGTTTCGCCCTGCCGCTTTGCGCGAGCGCGTGGATGCGCTGCTTGCGAAGGCGCGAAAAGACCAAAGCTCGATCGCGGTCTAGGCCGGAACCACCCCCGTGAGCGGAAAGAAACCGGGAAGCAATGCATCGAACCCAGCTCATTCGCGAATGGGGCTCGCGCGCATTTTTACAATCCTGGCTATCCTGAACGTCGTGACGGCCCTAGGCGGTCTTTCCGTCGGACACTACACCCTCACGCTTCTCGGTGACCGGCAGTCGCAGAACAAGGCGTGGAACGAGCAGAACACGCAGCTCATCCACCTGCGCGATACGCTCGCAGAGCTAGATGTGCCCGCTAACAACGTCTTCCAAACCGAAGACGTCGCGCTGGAGCGCAACCGTCTTGCACGCGCTGAAAGCGCGTTCGGCATCGCCTTCGGGAAATTCGCAGACGACGACCAGCTGCACGCTCGCAAGCGTTCGCTTACGAAGGCGCTTCGCTTAGAACTCAACAAAGTGCGCGATGTGGCAACCGAAATGGCAACCCGCACGCACGTCGTGCTGGACTACTTCGCCGTAGGCCGCCGCGCCGACGCGGCCAAGGAAATGGTCTTCGTCGACGAGCTCTACAAAGATGCGAGCACGGCGATCACGCAAATCATGCAGCTGATCATCGCGGATCAGAACGACGATCTGACGCTGGTAAGCGCCTCGATCAACGACGCGCAACTCGCCGAGTATGCCTTTGCCGCCCTCGTTATCGTGCTGGTTTTGGCAAGCTTCCTCTACGCCCGCTCTGCCAACCGCCTTTCGCGCGAAGCTGACGAGCAGCGCCAACGCTACGTCGACGAACTCGAGAAGGCCAAGCACGCGGCGGAGCAGGCGAGTGCCGCGAAGTCGGCCTTCCTGGCCAACATGAGCCACGAGATTCGCACGCCTCTGAACGGCATCGTGGGCATGATCGAGATCCTGCTCGATTCGACTCTATGCCACGAACAACGCGTCCAAGCCGAAACGGCCCGTGCCTCCGCCGATCAGCTGCTGCAAGTCATCGGCAACATCTTGGACATCTCGAAGCTCGAAGCAGGCTCGCTCTCGTTGGAGAGCGTACCGTTCGATTTGACGCCGCTGGTCGAGGGCGCCGCGCAGACGTTTGCCGCGAAAGCGCATGCGAAGGGCCTCGAAATCTGCGTCGACGTCTCCGGCGAGGCCGAAGGTGGCTACCAGGGCGATCCGACACGTCTGCGCCAAGTTCTGCTCAATCTCATCGGCAACGCGGTGAAGTTCACCGAAAAGGGGCTGGTCTTCGTTCAAGTGGCCTGCGTGCAGGGGCGTCTGCGCTTCTCCGTGCGCGATACGGGCCCGGGCATGAGCCAGCAGGCGCGCGCCAATCTCTTCGAAAAATTCTCGCAAGGCGACGACTCGATCACGCGCCGCTTCGGCGGCACGGGCCTGGGGCTCGCGATCTGCAAAGAAATCGTCGAGGCGATGAAAGGCTCGATCTGGGCGCAAAGCGAAGTGGGGAAGGGCTCCCTATTCGTCGTCGAAATCGCGCCGCCCAGAACCGCATCGCCCTCGACAACATCGGATGCGAGTATGCTCGCGGACAAGCGGGCGCTGATCGTTGACGACGTCGCGCTCAACCGCGAAATCTTGATGCGCCAACTCTCGCGCTGGAACATGAGCGTCGAAGCGGTTCGCGACGGTGTGTCCGCGCTGATCGCAATCGATGGTGCCGCGCAGGCGGGCAAACCGTTCGACGTCGTTCTGCTGGACCGTCACATGCCGGGCCAAGCCGGTACGGAGGTCGCCGAAGCCATCCGCAAGCTCGAGAACGGCGATGCGATCAAGCTGGTCCTTTGCTCGTCGATCAGTCACGGCGTGACGGTTTCGGCC
Source organism: Alphaproteobacteria bacterium (assembly GCA_031378595.1). Lineage (GTDB taxonomy): Bacteria > Pseudomonadota > Alphaproteobacteria > Micropepsales > Micropepsaceae > SZUA-430. Next base: position 2,095 of record JANNEL010000003.1, on the reverse strand, counting down.
GGGGCCGGCACACAATTCGACGCCGTGCTGTTCAAGCCGTTGATGCGCGCCGCTTTGCTCGAGTCCCTAACGAACGTCTTTTGCGACAATCCGCTAGCTTGGGCGCAGGGCGGCGGTACAAATGATTCCCACCTTGCCGGTGCCGAAATCCTGCTCGTCGAAGACAACGAGACAAACCTCTACGCCGCGACCACGATGCTGTCCCAGCTCGGCTGCAACGTCACAACCGCTCGCACCGGCCTCGAGGCCGTGCGCGAAGCGACAAAAAAGGCGTTCGATCTGATCCTCATGGACATGCAAATGCCGGAGATGGATGGCTTGCAGGCGTCCGAGCACATCCGCACGACGCCGGGGCCCAACCAGTCGAAGCCGATTCTGGCGCTCACCGCCAACGCATTCGTGGAAGATGCTGCGCGTTGCAAAGCCGCCGGTATGAACGAGCACCTGACGAAGCCGATCCGCCGCCACATCTTGGAAGCGGCGCTATTGCGTCACCTAACGCCACGCAAGAACGCCGATCGCGCAGCGCCGCTCCTCTGCGCACGGACCTGGACCGACTTGCAAAGCGACATGCCGCCGGCGGCAATCAAGAAGCTCGCCTCCACGTTCATGACGAACCAAGCGCGCGATCTGGAAGCCATGCGTAGCGACATCGCCGGCAACGATCGTGAAACGTTGCAGCGCCGCGCGCACTCGCTCAAGGGCGCGGCACGTTTGCTCGGCGCGGACGCACTCGCCGAGGCAGCGATGGCATTCGAGTCGGTTGCCATGACAATAGAACCTGGTGCGGCGGTCGAACGATTGACCGACCTCGATCGGCTATTCGCCGAGGCCTCGCGCGAGATTGCGGCGAGGCTGACCGCGCTCTCAGTTGCTGCCTAAGGCAAAGCTACCACCGGCGACCGCCGTGGTGGGGTAGATAAAGCCCTTCGCGCGATAGAGCCTACGGCCCCACTGATTGTTGGGCGTGTACCAAACGCGGACCTTGCTCCAGTCGTTCTTTGCGCTCTCGTCGCGGATGGGGGCACTCAAATAGATGCGTCCGTCGTTACCCCAATTCGCGTGGTCGACAACGATCGTACGGTCGTCCAAAATCTGCCGAACCACGGCGACGTGTCCGCGGCGGGCGGTCTTGTAGCCGCGCATGACGAAGACCGAGCCTTCCTGCGGGCGGTGTGAGCGGGTGTATCTGCCGGCGGCGAGCTTCCACCACCTGTTGGCGTCGCCGCGGATATCCACACCTGACGCATCCCGGGCAAACGGCACGCATTGCAGATTGGCATCCAGGACTTGCGGCCGGAGATCACCCAAAAGATCGGCCGCCGTCGCAGGCTTCGCGCGGGGGGCGGAGACTAAGGCATCCTCGACCGTCGCTGAGGCGTCCGCTTCGTCGTAGGATCCGCGGAAAATTAAAGTATTCGCAGGCCGTGCAGAGTTATCCGTGAACGAAGACGAATAGTTCGATGGCATTGTTTGACACGCAGAAAGGCCAGCGCCAGCGACAAGGAGTGCCGTCAGACAACGTGTGGTATTGGTCTTCAAACGATACACTCCCTCGACTGGAATATCCCAGCCATGACCTTAAGCACCGATCGGGCCGGGCTTCGTGCCGCCCTAGGGTGAGGGAGTCAACTTAATGATTTATTACCGTTAACCTTTGACGCAATATCTGGGAAATCAGCCGCGGGAAACCACAATATGTGGATCACGCACGATGACGATCTTGCAGCACTGTGTGAGCAAAGTGTCAGCGAGAGGCGATCCGGCCGCCTTCATACGGGCTCAAAATGAAACCCTGGACTTGGTAAACGCGCCCGCCGTAGTGGCCACCCGGAGCGTACCAAACGCGGACTTCCGACCAGTCGTTGTCGTCGGAGACGTCCATGACGGGATTGTCGAGCCCGATCTCGCCGCCATTCAGCCAGTTCGCGTGATCGACAACGATCTCCCGATCGTTGACGACGCGGCGCACGACGGCCACGTGGCCGCGCTGGGCATTGCCGTAGCCCTTCATGACCATGACCGAGCCGGCCTCAGGCGCCGACGAGCGGCCAAAGCGACCGGCAGCCTTGTCCCACCAAAGGTAGGCGTCGCC
>JANNEL010000753.1:0-2886 GCA_031378595.1 Alphaproteobacteria bacterium | reverse complement strand
GCGAGCCTTGGGGCGGCGTCTTTGACCTCGGCGCCGACGTGGGCTTCGAATTTCTTGAAGTTCTCGCGGAACATTTGGACGAGCTTCGCCGCTTGGCGGTCGTAGGCCGCTTTGTCGGCCCAGGTTTCGCGGGGGTCTAGGATCTTGCTGTCCACGCCTGGGACGGCGACCGGAACCTCGAAGCCGAAGTGCGGGTCGATGCGCATCTTGGCTGTCTTCAGCGTGCCTTCGAGGGCGGCGGTGAGGAGAGCACGCGTCGCTTTGATCGGCATGCGTTGGCCGGTGCCGTAGGCGCCACCGGTCCAGCCCGTGTTGACGAGCCAGCAGTCCACCTTGTTCTTGGCGATGAGTGCCTTCAGCAAGTTGCCGTACTCGGTCGGGTGGCGCGGCATGAACGGCGCGCCGAAGCAGGTTGAGAACGTCGGCTGCGGTTCTTTGCCGAGGCCCTTCTCGGTGCCGGCGACCTTTGCCGTGAAGCCCGAGAGGAAGTGATACATCGCCTGGTTCGGCGTGAGCTTTGCGATCGGCGGCAACACGCCGAACGCGTCGGCGGTCAGCATCACGATGTTCGAGGGCTGACCGGCGAGGCCGGTTAGGCTTGCGTTCGGGATGTAGGAGATCGGGTAGGCGCCGCGCGAATTCTCGGCGAGCGTTGCGTCGTTCAGATCGAGTTCGCGGGTCGCTTCGTCGATGACCACGTTCTCGAGCACCGTGCCGAAGCGTTTGGTTGTGGCGAAAATTTCGGGTTCGGCTTCGGGCGACAGGCGGATCATTTTCGCGTAGCAGCCGCCTTCGAAGTTGAACACGTTCGTGTCGGCCCAGCCGTGTTCGTCGTCGCCGATCAGCGTACGGTTCGGGTCGGCCGAGAGCGTCGTCTTGCCGGTGCCGGAAAGGCCGAAGAAGATCGCGCTTTCTTTCGACTTGCCGACGTTCACCGAGCAGTGCATCGGCATGACGCCTTTGGGCGGCAGCAGGTAATTCAGGATCGTGAACACCGACTTCTTCATTTCGCCGGCATAGGATGTGCCGCCGATCAGCACGAGCTTCCTTTCGAAAGAGACCGCGATCACGGTGCCGGACGCGGTGCCGTGCAGAGCGGGATCGGCTTGAAACCCGGGCAGGTCGATGATCGTGAAGTCGGGATCGAAAGATGCGCGTTCACCGGTCGTGGGTTCGATCAGCAAATGCTGGATGAACAGCGAGTGCCAGGCGAATTCGGTGACGACGCGAACCGGCAGGCGATGCATCGGATCGGCGCCGCCGAACAGATCTTGCACGAAGAGTTCGCGGCCTTGCACATAGGCGCGGAACGAATTCAACAGCGCATCGAAATGCGCCGGCGTCATCGACTTGTTGTTGTCCCACCAGATGTGCTTTTCGACGGAAGGTTCGCGCACGACGAACTTGTCGCCGGCGGAACGGCCGGTATGAATGCCGGTCTTGACGACGAGCGGGCCATCCTTAGCAAGGATGCCTTCGTTGCGTTGCACAGCCTCTTCGACGAGGCTTGCCATCGGCAGATTCCAATGGACGTGGCGCGTGTTCTTCAGGCCTACGTGATCGAGGCTCTGCCCGGCGGTCGTCTTCATTCGTCAAGCTCTCCGGTGCGCGGTTCTCCTAGCGGAACCGCAGCATTTTCCAAGTCGTTAGAAAAGAGCGGCAACATAGGGGCACCCGCCGCGCTGAGGCAACAAGACTCTGGCCGCTGGAGCGCTGCGGTGCGAGGAATGCCCTCAGCACCTTAACCACCGTCCGGCGCCGTTCGCACATGCAGCAGTTCAAGGCCGCCACGTCGGCCAAGGCCATCCAACGCCTGTTGCAGCTGTGGCGCGACGATGGTTGGCCGACGCTACGGCTGGCGGCGCCGGTGATGGTGGCGCGCGCGGGCGTCGTGTTTTTGTTCTTTGTGGACTCGCTGATGACCGGGCGCGGCGGCGCGCGCGAGTTGGCATTCCTGGGCCAAGGATTGGCCGCGCAGTCCGTCATGATGCTGATTTCGATCGGGCTGCTGCAGGGCTCGATGGTGTTGATCGCGCAAGCCTATGGCGCTGGGGAAAAGAGCCAGTGCGGCGTCGCCTGGAAGGGTGCGCTGATTGTTGCCAGCGCGCTTGGATTGGTCTTCGCGGCGGCGTGTTTCTTGGTCGAGCCGGCGCTGCTGGCCACGCGTCTTGATCCGGCGATCGCGGAAGGGTCGGGGCGCGTGTCGCTGCAGGTCGCGTGGGGCATGCCGCCGATGTTGCTCTACATCGCCAGCAGCTATTTTCTGGAAGCGATCAAGCGGCCGATGGTGGGCATGACGATCATGCTGGTCGCAAACGTCGTCAACATCTTCGCCGACGGCATCGTGGTCCTCGGCTGGTTCGGTTGGGTAGAGCCGATGGGTGCGGTCGGCGCAATGATGACGACGTCGGCGATCCGGTGGCTCTGCCTCTGCGCGGCGCTCGGCTACATCTTCACAATGGACGAGGCGGCGGCGTACGGGGTCTATGCACCGTTGTCCGAGGCGCGGACGAAGGTGCGGCGTATTCTGACGTTGGGCGCGCCGATCTCCGTGGCGCTCGGACTTGAGACGGCGGCGATCAGTTCGCTTGCGTTCATGGCGGGGCATCTTGGTGCGGCCGCGGCTGCCGCCCACCAGCTGACGTTCAACTTCAACGGGCTCATGATCATGGTCGCGGTCGGTATGTCGGCGGCGACGTCCGTGCGCGTCGGGCATGCAGTCGGATCGGGCGAGCACGAACGCGTCGCGCGTGCAGGCATCACCGGCATCGTGCTCGCGTTTTTGATCATGACGGTGTTCGGTGCACTCGTGGCGCTGTTCCCAAAGGCGATCAGCGATGCCTATGTCAGCGATCCGGCGGTGTGGGCGATCTCGCAGCGAACGCT
>JANNEL010000739.1:0-21353 GCA_031378595.1 Alphaproteobacteria bacterium | reverse complement strand
GGGGTTGTGTTTGTTTTTTGGTTCCGGTACCCGGGCCCGGGGGACGTCCCGGGCCTCTTTTTTTTGAATTTAAATTTATCATGCGGGGCGGGGGGCGCCCGCGGTCCCAGGAAGTAAAGGCCGGCTGGAAGCCGGCGCTCCCAGGCCTTCATGATTTGCCTCCGAGCATTGGAAGGTCGAGTTTGTTTTCTTTGGCGCAGGCGACCGCGTCTTCGTAGCCGGCGTCGGCGTGACGCATAACGCCGCTCGCGGGATCGTTCCACAGCACGCGTTCGATGCGCTTGGCGGCTTCCTTCGTGCCGTCGCAGACGACGACCATGCCCGCGTGTTGCGAGAAGCCCATGCCGACGCCGCCGCCGTGATGGAGCGAGACCCAGGTCGCGCCGCTCGCGCAATTCAAAAGCGCATTGAGCAGCGGCCAATCCGAGACTGCGTCGCTGCCGTCCTTCATCGATTCGGTTTCGCGGTTCGGACTTGCGACAGAGCCTGAGTCCAGGTGATCGCGGCCGATGACGATCGGAGCTTTCAGTTCGCCCGAGGCAACCATTTCGTTGAACGCGAGCCCCAAGCGGTGGCGGTCGCCCAGACCCACCCAACAGATGCGCGCGGGCAGACCTTGGAACTTGATGCGCTTGGCGGCCATGTCGAGCCAGTTGTGCAGATGGCGGTCGCGCGGCATCAGTTCGCGCACCTTCGCATCGGTCTTAGCGATGTCTTCCGGATCGCCGGACAACGCCGCCCAGCGGAACGGGCCGACGCCGCGGCAGAACAACGGACGGATGTAAGCGGGCACGAAGCCCGGGAAGTCGAACGCGTTGGCCACGCCCTCTTCCTTCGCAACTTGGCGGATGTTGTTGCCGTAGTCGAATGTCGCAATGCCGCGTTTGGAAAACGCGAGCATCGCTTCGACGTGTTCTTTGATCGACGCGCGCGCCGCGCGCTCCACTCCTTTGGGGTCGGTGCGAATGCGGTCTTCCCATTCGGCGACCGTCCAACCCTTCGGGCAATAACCATTGAGGACATCGTGCGCGGACGTTTGATCGGTGACGAGGTCGGGCTTCACGCCGCGTTTGACGAGTTCGGGATAGATCTCGGCCGCATTGCCGAGCAGGCCGACAGAGAGCGGCTTTTTCTCGGCACAGGACTTTTTGATCATCGCCAAGGCTTCGTCGAGCGACGTCGTCCAGGTATCCAAATATCCCGTCTCCAGTCGCTTCTCGATGCGGCTTTGCCGGACTTCGATGGCGAGGACCGAAGCGCCGGCCATCGTGCCGGCCAACGTCTGCGCACCGCCCATCCCGCCCAATCCGGCGGTCAGGATCCATTTGCCCGCGAGGTCGCCGCTGTGGTGCTTGCGGCCGGCTTCGACGAACGTCTCGTATGTGCCTTGGACGATGCCTTGGCTGCCGATGTAGATCCACGAGCCTGCCGTCATCTGGCCGTACATCATGAGGCCCTTGCGATCGAGCTCGTTGAAATGGGCCCAAGTGGCCCAATGCGGCACAAGGTTCGAGTTCGCTATCAGCACACGCGGTGCTTCGGTGTGCGTGCGGAAGACACCGACGGGCTTGCCGGATTGTACAAGGAGCGTTTGATCCTCTTCGAGGCGGCGCAGGGCGCTCACGATCGCATCGAACGAGGCCCAGTCGCGCGCGGCACGGCCGATGCCGCCGTAAACCACAAGCTCGTCCGGATTCTCAGCCACCTCAGGGTCGAGGTTGTTCATCAGCATGCGCAGGGGTGCTTCGGTGAGCCAGCTTTTGGCGCTGATCTCGGTCCCGTGCGGGCTTTTGACGGCGCGGCTGTTCTTGCGACGGTCGATCATGGGGCATCCCTCAAGTGACCGCAGTCATAGCGCAGGCCGGGGTGTGTCATCTCCGGTCAACTGTGGATGCGAGCGGATACACGCAACGCGTTAGCAAACCCGCCGGGACTCACTCGCAAGCGAAAGCTGCACGGCTGACGCGCAGGGCTTAATCCAACCGTTGGTTGTCAAGCTAAATTGCCGACCAATCTTGGACGCTGCCGTGACCACCCCCTTCTCCCGTCAGGCGAATGAGCGCGCTCACCCAGTCGATCAGACAACCCGTGTTTTCCTCAAGCTTACCGCCAATCGTTGCGCCGGTAGCGCGATCCATCGTGTCACCGAGTGCTGATTGGCGCGTGCATCCCGACTCAACCAGCAACTGTGTCTTCCTGCACTTGAACTGTGATCGGGACGACACAGCAATAACCTAAACTCTGATTCGCGGGAGTTCTGGGCGGGTGATTCGCCTGATTCTTGTATGCAACGCGAACGTGTTGAGTATTGTTCGCTCAGAGGGTGGGCTCAAAGGCCAGTTGGGGGTTTCGTGAGCACGACAACAATGCAGGCGGCCGCGTATGCGGTCGCTGAGGCACTGCGCTCGGTCTCTGGACCGGTATTCGCAGCGACCTGGATTGAATGGCGCCAGGCGAAAAAGCTTGTTGTGCACGTCTCGACCACATCAGGTCGGCGGCATCTGAAATCTAATATTATCAGCGTCTTGAAGAACATTGGGGTCGAGCACGCCGCGGTCCGTTTCCACGCGACGTCTGCCCTGATGTCGCCGCGCAGTCTGGAAGCGCTGGTTGCAAAGCTTGCCGACGGCGAAATCGCATATGACCCGACGCAGTCGCTGACGCGGGCGAAGGCTCTGGTCGATGCCAGCCACGCGGTGCGCACTTCGCTGGGCGAGCGGTTGCGCGGGCTGTTCTATGCACCGCATCTGCGCACCTACTACGTCACTTTGGAACCGTCGCGCGTGATTGCGGGCGACAAAGTGAAAGTCGCAGAACTCGCCTCCATCGAGCGCGCGGTAATTACGGCGATCACGGGCGCGTTCGGTGCACAGGAACTTCCCGCCGTTCGCGTCGGCTTCGGCTTGCCCGCGACGAGCTTGGTTGCGGTCGATCAGCTGTCGGTCGAACGTGCGGAAACGCGGCTTGCGCGCTTCGTGAAACGTTATTGGAAGCCGGTGACGGTTGCGGCTCTGTTCGGGCTCGGCGCCACAGGCGCTGCGCGCGCCGACGATCCCGCCGTGGCTGCGCCCAATCTCAAGATCAGCGGACAATTCGGCGAGATTCTCGACGACTATTCCTGGAATGTGCAGGGCCAGTTCACTGCGCCATTGGGCGAGAACTTCGGCGTCGCCTTCGAAGGCGGCGGCGGCGCCATCGACGGGCACGAGTATTACGGCGGTGGCGGCCATCTCTTCACGCGCAACCCAGACGCCTATCTGCTCGGCGTGTTCGGCGGTTATGCGGAGATGGGCGACTTCAACATCAACGTCGCGCGCGTCGGTGGGGAAGCAGAGTTTTATCTGTCGGCGCTCACGATCTCGGCGACGGCCGGCTATCAGTTCTCTTCCGCGCTTGGCGACGGCGCCTTCGGGTCGTTGGACCTGCGCTGGTACCTGACCAACAATTTCTACGTCTCCGCCGGTGGCACGATCGACGAAAACGATCGCAAATCCGTCACCGCAGCAACCGAATGGCAGCCCGGCTTTGCCGCCTTGCCCGGCCTTGCGTTCAACGCGCGCGGCGTTTGGGGCGAGGACGACTATCAAAGCGTCATGGGTGGGATGACCTATTACTTCGGCGAGACGGTCGACCTGAAAGACCGTCATCGCAAATACGATCCGGATTCTGCGTTGCTTCACCTGTTCCAAACGGTGCAGCAGGAGCAACAAAGACTGTGTGCCCAGTACGGGTGCTAATTCGCCGTGCATACCCCTCAAACTTTCTTAGGCGCGGAGCGATCCGCGCCTTTTTTTCTTGGCCTGCGGATTTGCGAGCGCCTAAACAGTCAGCGGTTGTGAGAGTCGCGACGTGGCCCTGAACGGCAAGACACTATTGTTTGCTTGGGAGCTCGGCGAAGGCTTGGGCCATTTGCCGGCGCTGAAGGCGATTGCGCTTGCCGCGAAAGCCGAGGGTGCGCGAGCGGTGTTCGCGTTGCGCGATCCGGTGCTTTCGCGCGCGTCGTTGGCCGGGGTGGGCGCGCAAGTTCTGCCGGCGCCGTTCTGGCCGACACCTGCGATGCCGGCGTCATCGAGCGGCACCTACACGGACTTGATCGCCGCGAACGGATTCTCTTCCGTCGAGAACGCGCGGGCGTTGATCGATGCATGGGATCAGCTGTTCGACGTTGTAAAGCCAGATCTCATCGTGTGCGAGCATGCACCAGGGGCGGCGATTGCGGCGTTCGGGCGGATGCCGGTAGCGGTCGTCGGCAACGGCTTTGTGGTCCCGCCCGCGGACGGTGCTGAGTTTCCCCCGTTCGAGGTGGGGCGCGGCGATGTGCAACGACAAGCGCCCGTGCTCGCGGTCGTCCGCGGTGCACTCGCCGCACTGGGACGAACTGCACCAACGACGATCTGCGAACCGTTCCGCGGCGTGTTTCGGGGCGTGTTCACCTTCCCCGTTCTCGACACGTATCGCCGCGTGCGGCGCGAGAAGGTATTGGGGCCGGTCGAGGAACTTCCCGCGCTCACGCCGTTGCCCACCAAGCGTAAGCTCTTCGCATACTCAGCCGCCGATGCAGCGATGATCGAACCGATGACGCAAGCGCTGATGACGCTGGGGCCGCAGGCCGGCGCCTATTTTCGCGGCCCACTCGGCGCGCGCGCCGCCGTGCTCCGGAGCCGTGGCGTCGCGCTCTACGACGAGGCGCCAGCGCTCGCCAGCGGGTTGCCGGAGGCGAGCGCCGTGTTTTCGCACGGCGGCAGCGGCTTCACGCACGCGACCCTGGCCGCAGGGCGGCCGCATGTCGTCTATCCGCGCCACTTCGAAGCGCACGCCACCGCCCGCGCGGTTGAGGAGCTGGGCGCCGGCATCCTGCTCACGCCGTTCGAACCCAAACGCTTCGCCGACGCGGTCGCCCGCGCCAACGACAGCAGCGCAATGCACGAGGCGGCACAGACGGCCGGGGAAGCGGCACAAGCGTTTATGCGGGACGCGACGCCGGTTGAAGCCACAATGGTGGCATTGCGGCGGGCGTTGGCTTGAACTTGCGCGTTTAGGGCGCTGCAGCGTTGGTTAGTGCTCGCCTCGCTTCGGCGGCCTCCGTCCCTGCTTCACGTCGTTTATCAATTCAAGGAGACGGGCAATGAGTGCGGCTCGGTTGTTACGCCTCTCCACGTAGGCAAAGTACGCGTAGATGCCCTGATGCTCCCACGCCTCCTCTTCGCCAGCGGGAAGGACGTCTGGAAACTGAAGACTATACTTGCGGAGCAAGAGGAAGATGGCCGCGTCGCTTTCGATGAAGCGCTGATTGTACCAAAAGTAAGGCATCGCTTTGCGAGACTTTAACGACTTCATCAAAACATCGTCACATCCGGACGTGAATCGGAAGCGGTCGAAAGCCGTATCCTCACCCGGTTGGTCGTAGAAGGACCATGTCTTGATGTCCCGAACATGCGGACATGCTTCGGCCCCAAAACTGACGCTTGGCGCGGCAAGCGCAATACACATGGATAGAATTGCGAGGTTGTTCTTCATGGCTTGAACAAGAATCGATCTCATCTCACCGCACCTCGACAAGTCGATCGCCTGCGCTCAACCGAACTTCAATCACCGGCCAAGCGTATCAAGAAGACGCAACACACTCCGCGTAGTGCCATTGCCGGTATGCATCCAAATGACCGCAGGCCCAGTCTTGGGCTGACGCGCGAGGTCAGCGAAGTCCTCGTCCTTGCTCACAACGATGGCGCCGTTTTCGGCGGCGTGTTGCCATATCTCGACATCCTTCGATTGCGCCAACCCGATGTCGAGAACGTGCTCGCATTGATGGCCTTTGGCGGCGAACCAAGCGCAGAGAGCCTTAGGTAGATTGGTGTCGATCAGGAAGCGCACGCGGGATCAGCTCGCGCCGACGAGCACCGGATGGTCGACCTGACTGGCGGCGTATTCAAGACAAGCCCGGATGTCCGCCTCTTCGAGAAACGCGTAATCGCCGAGAATCTCGTCCACCGTGGCGCCACCGGCCAGCATGTCGAGCACGTCTTTCACCCGTAGCCTGTAGCCGCGAATGCAGGGCCGCCCGCCGCACTTATCGGCTTCGAAAGTGATACGATGAAGTTCGCTTGCCATCTGCGGATTATGTGGGGGTTGACGCCGTGGCGCAAGCTCGGCCCCGGATGGCTTTTTCGCCAAGGCTATGAAGTTTGAGAACCTACTGCTTCACCGGCCTATTCCTACCTTCCCTGCGGCCGTAGCGGATGTAGTGGTCGTAGGCGGAGGCGAGGCGGCCGCCGGCGACGGCGGCGGCGACGTCGGGGTTTTGGCGCAGGTAATAGGCTTCGTCGAAGTCGGGCGGCGCGATGACCGCGTCGAGGCTTGCGCCGTCTTTGGCGAACTGATCCTTCATGAGCGCGGCGGCGGCGCGGTCGAGATCGGCCGCGCGCGCCGGGCCCGCTTGTCCCATGCCGACGCGCGCGAGTAGGCCCACCTGACTCTTCACCGCCATGGCGCGAATCTTCTCCAGCGCGGCGGCGTCGTTTTCGACGACCGACTTCAGCAGCTGCTGGAACGCGACCCAGTAATGATCGGTCCACGCGGACGACGATGTTGCGGCGGCGACGCGTTGACCCAACTGCGTCATGCGATTGTCGGCGGCGCGCAGCGTGTTGCGTTGATCCTCGAAGAAGAGACCAACGCCTGCGAGCGTGGCCGCCGCCGCGTGGCCGCGTCCGACGAGGCTACGCACCAAGTTGTTGCGCACGATCGACGCAAATTCGAGGTGCTTGGAGCGGCCCGCGATGACCGAATTGCCAAACGTCGTCGTGTCGCCGCGGTCACGGTGGTGATAGTTCGCAAGCGCCTCCGGGATCAACGCGATATCGGCCTCGACCAAGAAGCGCAGATTGAAATCCCAGTCGCCCAGCACCGGGTATTGTTCGTTGAAACCGCCGAGCTTGTCGTAAACTTCGCGCCGAAACAAAAAAGCGATCGGCGGATAGAAATTCGCGATCGCCATTTCCATCAAGTGCACGTTCTCGACCCACCCGTTATACGGCGCGCGGTCGTGGACGACGATGCCTTTGGGCGTCACCTCCTCCGACACATAGCTCGATTTCGTGATCGCGCCGCCATAGAGCTTGCCCTGCTTGCCGTCGAGAAATGCAACGGTCTTAGCCAGGAACGTCGGTTCCCACGTGTCATCGTCATCGTGAATGACGACATAGTCGCTGTCGGCGTTCGCGATCGCAAGGTTCGATGCCGCCTCCATGCCGCGGTTCTTCACGGCATCCACAAGCCGGACACGTGCCTGATCGCAATTCGTCTTTTCGATCGTCGCCTTCACAACGTCGTTGTCGCCGCCGTCGTTGACCACGACATGGATGTATTCGCGAAATGTCTGCTTCGCGACGCTCATCAGAGCGCGTTCCAAGAACAACGGCCGGTCCATCGTTCGTGTGATGACGGCAACGGCGGAGCGCGTGCGTACCTGTACGGGCGCGTCGACGGTCGTTGCCACCGCTTTCAAGTCGCCCGCCATCCGCTTCTGTAGCGCGCGCGCAATGTCGTTCGGATATTCGACCGCCGCTTGCCCACATGGCCACAGCGAGTCCTGAATGCGCCGATCCGGCGTATCGTTTTCGAACCGTGGCTCCGGCTTCGGCAGCAGCGGCACGCGTGCATCGCGTCCAAAGTCGGCCGAGCGCGTCACACCCGCAAAGATCGCGAGATCGTCCTTTGTCGGATGCACCAGAAGCCGCATGATGCGCTGCCAAGCAGCGGTCTCCGCCGCGCGCAGTTCGCCCAGCGACACGCCCTCGGGCAACGCCGCCAGATAGTCGAGCACGCCCACAAACATCGGGTCGCTGTCGCGCGTCGGTGCGTCGGCAAGGACCCCTGGTGCTCCTGGTGCAATGATCTGCCCGCCGCGCTCCTCTTGCGCCAGCCACTGAATGCTCTCGCCCTTTGGCTCGAACAGATACTCGATCAAGTGACGGTTCAGGTTGGCCGAGGTCTCCGGCCGCTTCGGATCGAATCCGTCGGCTTCAAAGACAAGGCCGAAGGCACGGTGCCACTCGCTACGATCCGAACCCGGGAAACCCGACCGCCCGAAATAGGCGCCCCACCACTCGTATTCCGGAAAGGCTTTCGCAAGCAGCGTCTGCGCCGTGGCCTGCCAGCCCGTGTCGACCAGGAGCGCGGTGCCGGACGATCCCAAAAGCTGCTTGATATAGCCTTCGAACAGCAGGCCCTGATGCCGGAACAGCGTCTGCACGACCTCAGCGATCTTGCTGCCGCTTTCAAGGAACCGTCCGAGATCGGCGCCGTTGCCAACCAGCGACGGGTCGACGGGATTGAGCCGCGAGCCGCTCGGCGCAAAACGGAACATGCCGCGCACGAACTCCGGCAGATTGATGTGCCGGTATTCCTTCGACAGCACGTCGATCGAAGCTTCGGGCTTGCGGTTCCAAACGCCGCGCGCGACGACGAGGCGCGAGATCCAGAAGAACTCGCCGGTCGCGGGCGCGCGCAGCTTCGTCGCCCGTACGAACGTGTCGAGCGCGCGGCGAATGCGGATCCCGGCACGCGAGACGTATAGCGTGCGCGCACCATGCTCTTGCTCGAAGGCCAGAATGTGCGCATGCAGGCGCGAGAGATAGCCCGCGATCGCGGGGCCCAAATCCTTGCGTCCGAACGTGTAGGCGATGTCGCGATCCGCGGGCATGTCAGAGCCTCGCCCACTGCGTGAGGTCGTGCCCGCGCGATTTGAGGTCGTCGACGAACACCCTCAGCGCGCGTTCGCGATCCGCCAACTCGCGCTCCGAAATCGGGAAGTGCAGCGCGTTCCAACCAGCCTCGCGCGCGCGAACGACATCGCCCTCCCACGCGTCGCCGATATGCAGGAAATCCTTCGCCGGGACGTCGAGGTCCTTCTCGATCAACGGGAAGATCTTGCCGGAACGCTTGGAGACGATGTGATCGGCACTCGAATAGATTTTGTCATACCAACCCGTGACGCCGTTCGAGAGGCGGTTCAGGATCGTGTCGATCTCCTTCGCGCCCAGATACATGTCGCTGATCAAAATCACCTTGCCGCCGCGTGCGCGGAACGCCGTAGCGATCGCCGCGAGGATCGGGTTCACGACCAAGTTCGCGGTCTCGTAGTCGAGTTCCGCTGCGAGGAAGTCGTCCTCCGCATCACGCAGTAGGTTCAGCGCCGCGCGCGCGAAGCTAACCACCTGTTCGATATGCCCCTCCCGGCACCCCTCAACCGCTTTGCGCGTGCGATAGCTGAACGCCATCCCGTTGAGCCGGGCGAGCAAGAGGTCGATGTCGCTGGGCGCCTTCGCGTCCGTGCTCGAAAGGCGGTCGCGGATGCGCATCGAAAGCTCGTGATAGCGCAGCGTCTCCGGCTTGTTGTTTCGCAATAAAAACGTGTCGAAGACGTCGAACGACAGCACCCGCGGCTTGCGCGCTTCGATCTCGCGCTCGATATCTTTGCGGACTGTCGCCCCCTTCGAACCGCTCAAGAGCGCTGGGCGGGACCCGCACTCGAGGAGCGCGCGTGCGACGGGCGCAAAGTCGAAAACGACGGGCGGCGGCAGGGTCGCGTCTTCGGCGTCGTGCATCCAGAGGTCCGGGGGGCGTGAAAAAAGGGGGCTTGGGGTCACACTATTACGACGGGCAGTCGCCTCTGTCGATAAACCGGCGACGGTTAGCGTTCCGTTAGGGCCGCCCATTCGTCGGCCGAGAGCTCCCAGTAGAGCGAACGCCTGATAGTGCCGTCAGGGCGAACCGCGTCGCGCTCGCCCATACGCTTGAAGCCGATACGATCGATCAACTTCGCCGAGCGCACGTTGTCGACCGCAGCCGTCAGGCCGATCAAGCGCACCTTCAACGTCCGGAAGATCCAGCCGATCGTGTGCGCCGCCCCTGCCCCGCCCGAACCCGAATTCTGCAGACTGGCCCGGATCGCCCCGCCAAGCTCCGCGGAGGACCGCTCCGGCCAGACCGTGATCTTCGAGTAGCCTATTGTGGGCCCACCCTCGATCGCAGTCAGGATCAAAAGCCCCTCGCCCCGTTTCCGCGCCGCTTCGCAGTCCTCGATCCATCCGCGGACGGAGGCGACCGTCAGCGGCCTGGGCAGCGCATAGATCGGCTCGGAGACGGCGGGATCCACAAGCAAGTCCAGCAGGGCCTCCGCATGCTCGGCTCTGGCGACGAAGCGGCCCGGACCCAGCGTCGCCGGATCGGCCGTGAGCACCGCGGCCCTGATCGCCGCTTCCTCCTCGGGCGCGGCGGTCAGGACTGTTTTCGGCGGTGCGGCCAACTATTGACCGCTGACGATGCGCCAGGTGCCGTCGCCCTGGCGGCAGGCGACGCCGGTCGCGGTTTCCGGATGTCCGTCGATATAGACGCGCTGCTCGAACTCGCGGCATGGGCCTGAGTAACCCTCGTAGCCTTCGTCATAGTAGGTGCCGGCTGTCACGTAGCCGTAGTTGTTCGAATACGGATTGCGCCACTCGTACTCGTCGCCCTCGTCCGGGTCGTTGAACGCGTCGTAGTAGCTGTTGTTGTAGTAGTAGGCATCGTGGTGCTTGTCCTTGCATGCGTCCTTCGCGATCGCGTTGCCGGCGATGCCGCCCAAGATGACGCCCCCGATCGTCGCAGCCGTCCGGCCCGAGCCGCGTCCAAACTGATTGCCGATGACACCGCCAACAATCGCGCCGAGACCGGTGCCGACCGCGACATCCGTATCGCAGCTCGAGCTGCGCTCGCCCTGATACGGACCGCCCTGGTAGGGCTGACTTTGGCCGTAGCTGCCGTAGACCGAACCGGTCGCAAACGCTGGAGCCGCAAGCAACGCGGCAGCAGCGAGACCGAATGAAATGCGCTTTAACACGTGAGTTTCTCCCCTTCAGACGAGCGCCAAATATAAGCCTCCAGGCGCTCGGCCGGGAGGGGCAGCTTGGGTGACCAGGGTCACATCGCGGTGCGCGTATCGTTCAAGATTAAGACCCGCCAACCACGTTTTTTGAGCTCCGCCAAGGCGGTCGCGGAAACCTTGCCGGGCGTCGCCAAGATCGGCTGCTTCGTCTCACCGCGGGTCGCAAGCTCGAGGCTGATCAGGTCGAGGCTCTTGGCGGCAGGCTCCGTCCACGCCAAATCGTCGAACGGGAACACCGCGACCAGCGCGCCGTCGACGCTCCGGTTCAGCGCGAACTCGCGCACGACATAGAACTCCTTCAGCGTGCCCAACTGCGCGCTGTGCCGGACCAGCAATTCGGCACGGTAGCGGTGGAACTTCGCAAGGTCGGCGCTGTCAGCGTTTGCGGCACGGCGAACGAACGCCTCGCTGTTGCGCGCCTTCAACGTCTCAAGCGCTTCGGCAATTGCGTACGTATCGGCAGGCGAAAACGCCTTGTTCTCAACGAACGCCTTGATGACATCTTCATCGACGTCGAGCGGCTTCAGCTTTGCTTCCACCAGCCCCGCGATTTCGGCCGAGCTCTTGTCGCGGATCGGGTTCGCCAATGTCGAGGCCGTCGATGTCGCCGAGACCGCGATGCCCGCACCGCCCGGGATGGCCGAGATGGCCGCAGTCACCGACAAGTCGCCGGCGGCCATCGCCCGCGCCACGTCGGCCAAGCCGTCGCGTAGCGGGGTAAAGTCCGTATACGGATCAACCTTCAGCTCGAAGGCAAGTTCGCGTGTCGCCTTGCTGACGCCGGCCACGCTGTCGACGAGATCATCGCGGCTGGCGCCGGTGTGTTCCACTTCGTCGACCGCACGGTCGAACATGTTGGCGACACCCGAGAACAGGTTCCCCGTCGTCTCCACCGGATCCAGGATCAAATCGCGGCCGAAACGGATCGGCGCCAACCCGGCATGACCCAGCGCCTGCACAAACGTCTTCGTCGTGGACATCTGCTCCAGCGCCGAGAGCGCGCGCAACTCGTTCAGCCGCTGCTCCATCCGCCGCTGTCCGTTCACCTGGAAGCTGCCGTACGGTGTCTCCACGGTGTAGAGCCTAACAAAGCCGTCGGAACGAACCCCCTCCGCAACCGTCCAATTCGGGCCCTTCACATGGGCGCCGAGCAGTTGCGTGGCACTCAGCGGCGTCGGCGTTTCGGCAAGCGCCGAGGTGGCCGCGAGAACAAAGAGCAGGCTAACGGCACGGGTCTTCATGGCTGGTGTCCAAGGTTTCTTGGGTTGCAAAGTCCTGCGATTCCGGAACTGCCGCAAGGCCCGGCCAGGTTCCCTATTTTAGATAGTAAATTCAATGCCTTCTCCTGCGAAGTGAAATTTAACTCCCAAGAACCCTTGCCAGCGCACTGCAACTTGTCGTTTTATCCCCCTCGAAGTTGGGGAACTTCCAAAAATCATAGTTCGGGGGGACGGATGGGACCAAAGCTCCTGTTACTGGCAGCCGCCGCGTTTTCGTTAAGCGCGTGCTCCATGGTCAAATCGTATGTGGCCGACATGGACATGACCGGGGCGGTCAAATACTGCGAGAAAAAACGCACCAATCCTGACGTTCAGCCGATCGCGGGCAAGCTCCCGATCGTGCATGTCGATGAGATCATCCCCGAGATGCTGATCATCGACGCGGTCCCGACCGAGAAGGAAGTCGAAGCGATCCGTGCCCTCTCGCGTGATCAGCGCGACTGCCGCGACCGTATCGATATGGTCGCCAACGACCATTTTCCGACCCAAACCGCCGCCCGCAAGGAACTGGCGATGAAGATCGACTTGGTGACCGCCCAGTTGCTCCGCCGCAACCTGACCTACGGCAATGCGAACCGCCTGATGCAGGAAGCGGCTCTGGAAGCGGAAGGCCGGTTCACGCAGGACCGCAAGGAACAACTTGCCCAAGCCCGCGCCCAGGAAGTGGAAGCCTGGCGCACGATCGGTGACGGCGTCCGCGCCATCGCCGGCACGCAAAAGCCGGAGCAAACGGGTGACCCGTGCACCTGGGTCGACAACAACGTCGACTGCCGCGCGCACTGAAACGCTTGCCGCACGTTCGCCTTCGCCGCTTCAATGGCCACCTCGAATCGTGTGAGGAGCGGACATGGCCGAAGGTCTCGAACTTGAGTTCAACAACACGAACAAGCGTATCGGCATCCTGATCGCCGTGATGGCGGGGGTGCTGGCGTTTGCCGAAGCGGGCGGCAGCAACGCCTCCGCCGACGCGCTCCGCGGCACGGTCGAACTCTCGAACACCTGGGCCTTCTACCAAGCCAAAACAATCCGCATGACGACGTTGAAAGCCGAGGCCGAGACACTTGAGTTGTTGACCGCGCAACTGCCGGCCGGCCCGCAGCACGAGAAGGTTGCGAAGACGATCGCCGACTGGCGCGCGACCGCCGCCCGTTACGACAGCGAGCCCCAAACGGGCGAAGGCCGCAAAGAACTCTCCGCTAAAGCCAAGGAGATCGAAACGGCGCGCGACAACGCCGCCGCCGCAAACGCGACGTACGATCTGTCGAGTTCGTCACTGCAGCTGGGCATCCTGCTCGCCTCTGCGGCCGTCGTGACCGGCCTCTTATGGCTCTCATACATCGGCGCCGGCCTCGGCGTCGTGGGCACCATCCTGTTGTTCATGGGACTGTGGGCACCCCACGTTTTGGGCGGCTGAAGCGGCACAAAGCCTGTGCCAACGAGACAGCCTATTTGTCATGCGCGACGCCCAGTTCGCGGCGGACCTGAGCCGTTCGATGCGAGACATGTGAGACAGGGGTCGGCTGTGCCATTTACTGTGCCAGTTGTCTCGCATCGCCCACGGAAGCCGCATGAAGCTGCGTCTCAATCCCGCCCGCGCGGACCCAACACCGCGCACGATCCAGATGCAGCAAACGCGCAGCCATCGCATGCAACAACGCTGCGCCAAACCTAGGCGCCACACCGCACGCTAAGCGACACACTTCAGATGCAATTTTCAAGTCGCAGCCGCTCGCCACAAAGCGAGGGAAAGCAGCCCACATCCACACGCGGACCAGCCGCTAGACGCAGAGCGCCGACGAAAGTCACAGTATAAGTACTGAACATTAATAGTCAAGCAACGGATAGCCGCAGCCAACCCGTCGCACCTACCAACTTTCTCAAGCGCCGCTTCTCGGCCACACCGACATCCATGCCTGATTCAACCACCGAACATTGGCAGGCCTTTGCGCCGCTGTTTCGCCAAAGCGGCTACGGAACTGTTCTTTGCTCGCGCACCCAAACCTTACCGGTTCGAGGCTTTCGTCCATCTGCACGATGCACAACTCGTCCCAATCGCCATCGGCATGAACAAGCGATGTCTTACCTCGCGTGTTTTCGGCTGTGATCGCCTTGACCGATACTTTCATCGCCACATCCAACTTCGAAACAACGAAGTCGAAACCGGCGTTGTTCGTGTGAGGAGGAATGCGCTGCAATTGGAAGCCTCGAGCCCTGTAGTCCTGGATCGCCCAAAACTCACCAATCACCCCTACCTTGTTCCAACGAGCAACCCAGCCGCTTTCAGCCGCTCCTGGACCGCGCGAAAGCGCCGGCGCGCATCAGCGTACTGAACTATCGCCGCGCGGGCCTCCAACACCAACTCTGGAGAAATCAAGTTGTCTGCGGTCATGGCTCAAACTGCTTCTGCGAGTCACTACGGCCGCGTCGAGGTTTGTGAAGTGTAACCAGAATCCTAGATTCTAAATCTAGTTCCTATCGTCATCTTGACGGTGCGTCGAAGCCGCTTGCGCGCGCTCACCATCCCCATGCTCCTTCTTGCGCTGCCGCGACCGTTGGAGCTTCTGAACCATCTTCGCCGCCGCCTTCGATTCATCGCTGTCGATCAGATCGCGCTTGATGACTTCGGTGCCGAGCAAGTTTGTCAGGTACTCGTTGTCGACGCTAAGGCCCGGTGACAAGCGGCGAAGCTCCTTCCTGAGCTCATCGACGAGTTCCTCGCTCATAAGTACTGCCGCGACGGTGAACTTGTTCGTGAGCTGCTTGGTCGTCGCAAGTTCGTCCATCGACCCTTTCGAGAACCCCTCCTTACTCAGACTACCGAAACAATCGATGACCTCCGGGCTCGTCGCCTTTACCGACAGCGTATCGATTTCGATGACCATCGACTTGTCGATGGGTTGCCCGAAGTGGATACGATAGACGCGCCACACGTGACCGTTCGTTAGAACGACCCATTCGACCCCCTGGTTCGCGCCGTAATCTATCGCCTGCTTGACGTGAGCCTCTTTCAAATCGAGGCCTATAGCCTTCGCCTCGATCAAAAACCGAATTTCGTTGTCCACTTTCACAGCGAGATCGACGTACGTGCCTTTGATAGCGTGCTCGGTGGTCACGTGCTGGTACTTGTCGTACCCCAACACGTCGCAGAGCATGTCCTGAATGATGACGACGGTATCCGACTCGCCAATGTCACGCTGCTTGGCACCGGCAAGTATCGATTGGTAGCGCTTGAGTTCGGAAGAGATGCGTGAGGCAACTTTGCTGCTAACCGCCATTCAAATTGTCTCCGCCCGTAAATTCGGTTCGCCAAGGACAGCATAGCGGGCCGCCGGTTGAAACTCGATATGGAAAAGTCAGACCTTCTGATCACTCACAACCAGCAGGTGATTTTGCGAATCTAGCGACAGAATGCCGAAGCTCCTCCCTCACGCTGACTCCCGCAAGCAAGCCGCTCCCACGGCCTGCTTCGCACTCGATCTTTCGGATTGGCCACGAGACAAACATCCACGCGCAATTCAATTCAGCGGACGAATAATTGGCGTCGCGAGATCGGTTGTCCGTACCGACGGCTCTCCGCAAAACGCAACGGGGCGCCGAAAAGAAAAATTCCCGGAACACCACGCGAACAACGCCTAGCGGCCGCCGTATTCGCTCCCTACATGCCCGCCCAATCAAGCATCGCTTTTGGCGGCAAAAGAGGCAGCGCCATGACGAATGATGCAATCGAACTTCCGATTATGCACTGGGTTTGGCTGACGGCGCTTTCGGGCATCATCAGCAACATCGGCTGGGAACTGTTCAACTATTTCGGCCACGCGACGATGCACAGCGTCGCCTCCGCTTGGCATGAACTCAAAAAGCTCCCGTCGCACATCTTCTCGCTGCACGCGCCGCTGCGCCTCGCGGGTGTCGTGCTCGCGGCACTCGCCGTGATCAGCCTGGCGCAGTCGACCGGCGGCTTCGTACTTGTCGCGGCACTCAGCCAACTGATCGAGTTCTACCGCGGCTTCGTGCATGCGATCGGCGACCAGGTCTTCGCGCTTGTCATCGATCCGCTAACGCGCGGCATCGCGTACGATCTTGTAGTGGTCGCGACGATCTTCGTGTTCGTCGTATGGCGCACCGCTTCCGGTTGGCACAACTACGCCGAATTCCAGCGCAGCCATGACAACCACGGACTTTCTTTGGGCGCCTATTTCGGACTGCAGCTCATCGGTGCTTTCGGTGCCGTCGCTATCGCGCTCGCCATCATCGATCGCCTGACCTGATCTGCTCTGCTAACGATCGCGACGCTGCCCAACTATCGCACCATCAAGCGAAGAACCGGCATCAGCGCAAACGCCACCTGCCCCGCGAGCCCCAGTTGCGCCGGTAGCTCGGCGAACGAAGCGATGATCTCACCCAGTGGCTTTCCAAACCCATAGACCCCGAGCGCAAATTCCGCAGCCATCAGCAGCGCAAACGCCACCGCACCCATCATGAGCCGCGCACCGATAAAACCCGGCACATCGATCTTTCGCAAGATCCAACCGCAAACCAGCCACGACACAGCCAGCATGATCGGCACTTCGATCAAGACAGCGCCAAACGCGCCGACGCGCGGCGCCACGAACAATACCCGCAACGATCCCAGAGCGAACGCCATCGCAAATGCGATCGCGAAATAAGCAGCTCCGGCTTTGGCTGCCGCGTTCAACGCCGCCCCCTAATCTCTAAGCATCATTTGCCCCAGCATAACGCACGCGAGAATGAACGGCGGTCAAGCCACCTTCGACTTGGCTCGCTTACGCTTCTTCGCGCCCGTCCGCGGCTGTCCGCTTTCCGAGAGCGCGATGGCGAGGGCTTGCTTGCGCTTCTTTACCGGGGCACCGGTGCTCGACCGAAGATCGCCCTCTTTGAATTCATGCATGACGCGTTCGACCTTGCGCTTTTGTTTCGGCGCGGCGGGCATGAATTCGCTCCTAACGCTTGGTTTCCCGTCAGCGCGCCATGGCTTGCTGCGGGCCATTGCCACTGACACGCCACACGGCATTGCCGACATCGTCGGCAACCAGTAGCCCGCCCGCGATGTCGATCGCAACGCCGACCGGCCGACCCTGCGCGTTGCCGTCTTTGTCGACGAAACCGGTTAAAACATCGATGGGTTTGCCGGCCGGCTTTCCGTCGGCGAACGGCACGAACACGACTTTGTAACCGGCCAACGGCTCGCGATTCCATGAACCATGCTCACCGATGAAGGCGCCGCTCGCAAAGCGTGCGGGCAAGCGTGCACCAGATGCGAAGGTCAAGCCCAGCGGCGCGACGTGATTGCCAAGCGCGTAGTCCGGAACGATGGCTTTCTCGACCAAATCGGGTGCCGGCGGTTCGACGCGATCGTCGACGTTGCGACCGTAATAGCTGTAGGGCCAACCGTAAAATCCGCCGTCGCTCACGGACGTCAGATAGTCGGGCACCAGGTCGCTGCCGAGTTCGTCGCGCTCGTTGACGACCGTCCATAGCGCGCCGGATTGGGGCTCGATCGCCATGCCGACGGGGTTGCGCAGGCCCGAAGCAAAGAGGCGCGAGCGGCCCGTCGCAATATCGATTTCGAGAATCTGCGCGCGGCCAATTTCCTTTTCGATGCCGTTCTCAGCTGCGTTGCTGTTCGAACCGACCGACGCATACAGCTTGCTGCCATCGCGGCTTGCGATCAGGCCTTTCGTCCAATGGTGATTGAGCGGGCCGCCCGGCAAGGCGGCCAACTTCGTGCCCCGGGTGCCAATCCTTGTATCGCCCGGACGATAGGCAAAGCGCATCACCGCGTCGGTGTTGGCGACGAAGAGTTCGTTGCCGACCAATGTCATGCCAAACGGCGAGTTGAGCCCTTGCAAAAGGACGGCGCGCGTTTCGGCGATCCCATCATGGTCGGCATCGCGCAGCAGGGTGATACGGTTGGCGCTCGGAACGGCGGCACCGGCACGCTCCATGACCAGGCCTTTGAAGAACGCCTTGATCCCCGCGCCGTCTTCGGGCCGTTCGGGGGCATTCGTCTCGGCCACGAGCACGTCGCCGTTCGGAAGCACATAAAGCCAACGCGGATGATCGAGACCTTGGGCAAATGCTGTAACGGTGAGGTCTGTAGGAACGGACGGTTTTGAGCCCTTCGACCAACCGACGGCAGGCGCGATATTCAGGGTTGGTATCAGAGTTTCATTTGGCGGCGGGAGCTTGGGATCGGCGCCGGTGGTTTGGTCGGGCGTCAGTTCCGCCATGTCGCCGCAAGACGCCAGCACCAATGCTGCCGAAAACGTTGCGAAGGACGCGAGAGGCGACTTATGGCGTTTCATGGGGTCCTCGCCGGTTGAAACGCTCTTGTTCGACAAATGGTTCCATTGGAGGCTCGCCCGCCTCGTATCAAGCGGGCGCCATTGCAATTTTCATGATCTTGCGGGCGATGTCTTCGGGTGAGAGAATGAAATCGACGTAGCCGCTGTTGATCGCGCTTTCGGGCATGTCGGGTTGTTCGACTGTGTCGAGTTTTTGAGCGATCGTGATGCCGCCCACTTCCTTTAGGCCGCGCAGAGCCGCTGCACCGTCGCCGTCGTAACCCGACACGATCACGGCGATCAGTTGACCGTCCCAATTCCGCGTCAAGGACTGGAGAAACACCGTGATCACGTCGGGCCAGCCGCGCGGTTTCGAGATCGGGGTCAGGCGAAACTCTCCGTTCTCGAGGTGCAGATCGCGCTGTTCGGGGATGATGAACACGTGGTTCGGCCGAATGACCAAGCGTTCGCTGACCAACTCGACCGGCATTTTGGTGTAGTTCGGCAGGATCTCGTGCAGGTGCGTGGCAACGCTTCTGACGTGATTGACGATGACGACGGCGACACCCATGTCGGCAGGTAGATGCTTCAACAGCCTGATATAGGCGTCGAGCCCGCCTGCCGATCCACCGACACAAACGACGGGGAAGTCCTTCACGTATCGCTTCAAAACCACGGCCTGTCGCTCCAACCCGCATGCTCCTTACCGAACGTTTGATCGGTGCGATTGGTTGCAAAAATGCAATCGGCCGCTCCGGGGGGCGAAGCGGCCGTCGCAGCATTCACCGTTCGAGGCGCGGGGACGCCGCTCGCGGTGAACTAGTACGTATTGTAGCCGTAGGGCCGGTTGTCGCGGTCATTGCGGCATGCCCTGGGGTAGGTCACGTGGCCGCCGTTTCTGCGGCATTCGCGCTGCGTCGACCACCAGTCGCCCCGGCCGCGCTGACAGCAAACGCGCGCGCCCCAGTTGTCGGCACGGTCGTCGCGGCATGCTCTGTTTGCAGTCGCGTGGCCGCCCGCCCGCCGGCATGAGCGCCAATCGGACCACCAATCTCGATAGCCGCGCTTGCAGCAAATTCGATTGTTGGAGCGGTAGTTGTTGTCGCGCCAATCAATTCGAACGTTCAAGTCTGCGTCCGCGGCCGTCGAATATGCCGGCCCGGCGGAAACGGGCGTGGGTGTCACGACACCCGCAAATCCCGAAAGCGCCGCCGCCACGGCAAAGAACCAAAGTCGTGGAAACATCGAGGTCTTCTTCATACGCGCTCTCCTTGTTCCCCGATCGTTACGGGGCGACAACAAGGAAAACGCTTGAAGTTGGCGGTTGTTCCCGCGATCGCGGGATCAAAGGACGCCGATTGCTGCAACCGTCATGCGCTGGTGGATCATCGACCCTTTTTCGCGGTTCGCCCGACCGGAGGTGCACGCTCCCAGCTAGCGTTCCCTGACTTCAAACGTATACGTGCCGCGGGTGTAGTGCCCGTCGACGGAGAGAACGCGCCAGGCAACGCTGTAACGGCCGGGCGCGAGAGGGGATTTCGTTGCGCGTTCGATCGTGGTGCCGGATTCTGCTTCGCCATCCGGCGGCAGCAGCGCGACCCCTTCGCCGACTGCATCGCTAACGCTGAGTTCGGCTTTGGCCAGGTCGATGGCAGTGCTGAATTCGAGCGTGAGCTTCGTTGGCGGCGTATCCACCACCTCGCCTGCGGCCGGAACCGCCTTGCGCAAGGCGGCATGCGCGAACGCCGGCGCTGCCGCGAACAGCGCTGCCGCAGCGACCAAGCTAATCGAAAAGAGGCTTGCCGATCGTTTCCGGGAAAATGTCATCGAGATAGAAGTGCAGCTGCGCCGTGAAACCCACTGTATCGCCGCTGTCCCTGTTGATAGGGATCACGGCCTCGACGCCGATCTGAACGCTTTGGCCGCTATAGAGCAAGCCCGGATTGACCGTGCCCGTCGTGCGTTCGTCACCATCCAACGCGGTTTCGAACTTCATTTCGACGAGCGGGGTCACGTTATTCATGAAGTCCCCAAGCCCCACATCCTTCACGTGGGCGTGAAGATACGGCAGGCTGTATTGCAGCGTGGCGCCGTAAACCAAGGCGCTGTCGCCATGCTCGGGGATCGCGACGCCCAGCACGCCCGTAAGCGCAAGCGGGCGAAGATACGTCGCGTTCGACGCATCGCCGAAGCCTTTGCCGAAAAGCAGCGCCGGCTCGTACGTGTTGAAGTCATCGACGTCGAGGTGGCTCGAGCCCGTGCCGCCGAGCTCGACGTCGAGCGCCGCCGCCAGCACCGTCTCCGCATCTTCGTCGATCAGCAGTTGGTACTTCGCGCCGACGGCGACATTCGCGAAACCGTCAACCCTCTCGCCAGCGTCGTTCTCGTGCGACCAAGCGCCTTCGATGGCGAGCGCGAATTTTGAGGTCATGCGTTTCGCAAATTCGAATTCCAATTCGTCTTCGCGCACACCTTGCTCCTCGCCGCCCTTCATGTGCGTGTACGTTGGGAATCCCAACTCATCGGCGACGAACGGGTCTTCGATCAGGATCGTCGCCGGGAAAAAGCGCTGGCCCGCATAGCCATGCGCAAAGGCTGGCGCGGCCATCAGTGCCAGTCCGGCAGCGGCGAACGCAGCACGCATCGGTCAATCCTCGACGTTTCGAGAACTGTGTGCCCGCGCGTGGTTACAGATCGGTAAATTCAGTGACCTTCGTGGCCCTTGATCGGACCACCAGCCTCGCCGATCGCCTCAACATAGAGCTCGACTTGCACCACTTTGCCGCCCACGAATTCGATTCTGAGCGGCACCATCTCCTCTTCGACGAGCGGTTGCTTCAGGCG